>JAITNA010000127.1 GCA_031290715.1 Eubacteriales Family XIII. Incertae Sedis bacterium
CAATCCCGGGAATCCAGAGGTAAATCTGTCGCTGGATTCCCGCATTCGCGGGAATGACAGCAGTTTTCCCGGAGGGTCTGAATAGACACATTTATTTCCCGATTATTTTTTCGTGGAGCCCGCCGATGAACGCGAACAGCTTTTTGCGTTTGAAAAAGGAAAGCGCGAGCAGCAAGCCGACGACGACGGCGACGATCACCATGCCGGCGTGGTTGCCGTCGCGGAGGAAGCTGCCGAACAGCAGGGTCGCGAGCATGGCCGGGCTGCGCGCCACGACGCTGGTCAGGACAAAGGGCAGCGCGCGCAGGTTCGTTAGGCCCGCCGCATAGGTGAACACATCCTTGGGAATCCCGGGGATCAGATACACGAGGATGATCACGGCGTAGGCGCGTTTCGTGTTCATCATCTCCACAAATCTGCCAACGCGCTTCTCCTTGAACAAAACCATGACGATATCCCGCCCGAGATATTTCGCCAGGAGGAAAGCGGCCAAGGTGCCCGCCGTGACGCCGAGGAAGGTGAGCAGGAAGGCGAGCGGCGCGCCGAACACATAGCCGCCCGCAAACTGAACGACCTGGCCCGGAATCACGCTGATCACGACCTGCAAGGCCTGTATCCCGAGATAGATGAAGAGATTCGTGTGTTTATGGGCGATGAGAAACTCGTCTAAGGCTTCGCGGCTCGTGAAAATTTCGCCGACACCGGGGATCGTGAGGTAGCAATACAGCGGAATGCCAACGACGATCGCGAGCAGGATCGCGACTTTGATCACGGAAAACAGGGTGCGCAGCGCCCTGCCCTTCTTTTCTTCTGTTGCGGATTTGCCTGTCATATATTCTGTTTCAGCACAGCGGCTGATATTTCCGTATGTTTCTTATTTTACAATTACAATGATAGCGTGTTCGTATCCAAAAGCCCTTTGTCAAAAAGCCGCTGAACGGCGCTCATGACGCCGATCCGGGCGTGATCGTAGGTCAGCCCTCCTTGAAAATACACGTTGTAGGGCTCGCGGAGCGGTCCGTCCGCGGACAATTCGATGGACGAGCCCGTGATGAAAGAGCCGGACGCCATGACGACCTCGTCCGCGTAGCCGGGCATGGCCCACGGCTCGGGCCGCGCGAAGCTGTCGACGGGCGACGCGGCCTGTATTCCCTCGCAGAAAGCGACAAGCGCCTGTGCGCTTCCGAGTCTGACGGTTTCCACGATGTCGCTCCGCGCGGCGCCGGCCGCCGGGAACACCGAAAAACCGAGTTTTTCAAAAACAGCGCCGCAGAGAATGGCTCCCTTGACCGCGTCCATCACCGTGCGCGGGGCCAAAAACAGCCCCTGCAGCATCGTGCGCGTCTGCCCGAAGGTCAGCCCGCATTCGCCGCCGATGCCCGGACAGGTCAAACGATAGGCCGCTTTTTCGACAAGATCGCGCCGCCCGGCGACATAGCCGCCGGACAAGGCGAGCCCGCCGCCCGGATTTTTGATCAAGGACCCGGCCATGAGGTCGGCCCCTACATCCGTCGGCTCCCGCGTTTCCAAAAACTCGCCGTAACAATTATCCACAAAACAGACGACGTCGGGACGCCGCTGTTTCACAAAACGCGCCCATTCCGAGATCGCACAGGTCGTGATGGCGGGGCGTTCGCTGTAGCCCGTCGCCCGCTGAAGCGCCGCCATTTTCAAATCCGAATCACCAAGAAGCGCCTTTTCTAATGCCGCGTAGTCAATCCCGCCGGCCGGCGTCAGTTCGATCTGCGCGTATCCGATACCAAAATCAAACAGCGTCCCCTGCCCCGCCGATCCCCCCGATCTCCCCGAGCCCGCCGGGTCCGCCGTGCTTTCCGCGATGCCGATCGTGGCGCGCAGCGTATCATAAGGCGCCCCCGAGCAGTACAGCAGCCGATCGCCCGGACGAAGCGCCCCCGCCATCGCCGTTGCGATGGCGTGCGTCCCGTTGACAAACTGTGTCCGGACCAAGGCGCTCTCGGCGCCGAAAATATCCGCAAAGATGGCTTCCGTTACCTGCCGGCCCGCGTCGCCGTAGCCGTAGCCCGTCGCGAACCCGAAATGCGTGTCGCTGAGCCTGTGCGCGCGCATCGCCGCCAGTACCTTTGCCTGATTGCCGCCGCAAACCCGCTCGAGCGTCGGCCAAAGCCCTCTGACCGCGTCCTCGCACGCCGCGACAAGGGCGATGGTGCGTTCGCCGATGCCCAATTGTTCTGTCAGTGCCGAATGAGCGTTCATGCCTTGTCCCACTCCAATTCCTTGATGAGTTCCCGCTTCGCCGCCCTGCGGTGCGCCGCGTACAGCTGCGTCGTCGTGATGTTGTCGTGGTTCAGCAGTTCCTGCACATCGTAGATCGAATTGCCGCGCTCGATCAGCAGGGTCGCCGTCGTCGCGCGCAGCTTGTGCGGGCTGTAGCCGGACTCCCGCCCCGTCCCGAGCGCGATACTCGTATACTTCTTCACCATCTGCCTGATTTGGCGCTCTGTCATGCGCCGCCCCTGAAGGGACAGGAATAACGCGTCCCGATCCGGCCCGTCCGCTTCCGCCGGCGCCGGCCGCTCGCCGTCGATGTACGTACTCAGCGCCCGTCCCACCGTTTCGCTGATCGGCATCATGGCTTCCTTGCCGCGTTTGCGGAAAATCTTGAACTCCCCGCGGCTGAAATTGAACGACGAAAGGTTGAGCTGATGCAATTCGGAAAGCCGCAGCCCGTACGTCACAAAAACGAGCAGCATCGCGCGGTCGCGCAGCTTCGTTTTCGCCCAGTATTGCCGCTCCTTCTTCGTCAGCCCCGCGCCGCTCTCGGCCGCGTCGAGCATGACCATCACCTCGTCGTCCTCAAGGTGCCGGATTTCCTTGTCCCCGGCCTTTGGCAGCCGGATTGGGTCAAAGCCGTCCGTAATGTTCTTTTCGACCAGGCCGTCGCGGTAGAGGTACTTGAAAAACACGGAAATCGAGGAACGCTTGCGGGCCAGCGAGCGATTGTCATTATGGTAAATGTAGACGGCATCGTCCCGTTCCACCTTGTATTTGCGGCAATAATCGAGAAAGATATTGATATCGACCGACTCGACGCGGGCGAGATCGCCGGGCCGGATTTCCTGTATTTCCTTCGCATCGGTCAGGTCCGTATCGGAAATCAGATAGCGGAAGAAAAACCGGAGGTCCCGAAGGTAGGAAAGCCGGGAAAGCGGCAGCAGATTGCCCTTCAAATAGAGGAAATACCCGCGCAAAGTCCGCGGCATCCGACCCTCGATTTCCGCGCACTTTTCCTCGATCAGCGTTTCTTTCAGTACGATATTGTCGGGCCTATTGCTCTTGTTGTGGATACGGATCTCACGAGCCTGTGTCATCGCTTTCGCCTTTTGCCGGATTCAACTATTCCGAAAAACTTTCTGTCCCCATCGTACCACGTCAACGGGCAGGATTCCATTGCAAAGCGGTTACAATTGTAAATAATGTCATTCAGTAATGTCATTCCCACTGCAAGGCGGGAATCCAG
>JAITNA010000204.1 GCA_031290715.1 Eubacteriales Family XIII. Incertae Sedis bacterium
AATTCAATTGTGATTTCTTCAATAGTTCTGATTTTGGAATCGACGCCAAATAGCAACTCTTTATTCGGGTTGTCCTCGAAATTTGAAACAATTCGCAACGGATGATTATAAACAAACAAAACGTCCACATCGGAGATATTATCTCGTTGATAGTGTTTTCTCGCCGATTCAGCAATGTAAAGTTGTTTCTTTGTATTTTCCATAGATAGAGTATATCAATAAAGCAAAGCTATCACAACTCAGAATATTACCTTCCGATTTTAAGAAAAATAATTCCTCCCAATTTTAAGCTGATTTCAAATATTATAATACCCGCCGGAGAGGAGGTAGACGAAGTACCTGATCCCTATGACGATGTGCGCCGCGAGGATCAAGCCGGTCAGGCTTAGGCGCGCTTTGGCTATGCGCGTCAGGGGTTTCGCCGGCGCATTTCCTGTCGGCGCCGCGGGCCGAAGCTCCGCGAGATAGACGCTCATGCTGACCGCAAAAAGGAGGAAAGACGAGAGCGTGACGCCCCATCCGAAATTTCCGTGATACAGCCTGTCGCCGTCCTCAATGAAGGTAAAGGCAATCAGAAAACCGAGGGCGGCCATCGCCCAGGCCATCAGGTAGGCGATATTCCCGCGCTGCTTTTTCGCGTTGAAAACGAGTACCGCAATCGGGAAAGCAAGGCCGAGCAGGGGTTTGAACACAGGATTTCCCGTGAGATTGTAGAGGAATCCGAAAGAAACGACGACGTGGTTGGTCGATTCTTCCCCGAAACTCAGGAAATAGATATAGACAAAATAGCAGACCGACGGAACGACGGCCAAGGCAAAAGGCAGGACGGCGGCAAAGCGTTTGGAAAGGGGAAAGCCGTCCCGCGGGCGAAGCAAGCGGACAAGCATGACCGCAAAGGCAACCGGCGCGAACACCATGAAAAAGCTCGGTTTTGACCAGGACGACACAAAGAGCGCCGCGGCAAAAGCGAGGAAAAGAATCGGCTTTCCATGGGCCGCCGGGTCAAAACATCTGTCATAGAGTTTCAGGAAAAACAGGAACGCCAGCGCGGACGATGCCGCCAATAAAATATAGGTGGGGCTGTGCCAGGCAAAAGAGGGCCAAGTCGCCGCGTAATAATAGTGGTAGAGTTTCGGGATTAAAATCGGCGAAACAAAGACGCTCAGCGCCGACAGCAAAGCCGCGCCGCCCGGATTTGCATAGACGCCCCCGGCCCCGTCGCCAACCCCAAATTCGGCCCCGGCTCCGGCCTTCACCCCGCCGCCAACCCCAAATTCGGCCCCGGCCCCGTTGCCAAGCCCAAACCCGGCGCCAACCATACCGCCGCTCCGCCGGAGCAGATAGCCGATCAGCAAGCGGACGGAAACGATGCAGAGTACAGCCGCAGCAGCCATAAACCACGGAATCAAAACCGCGTTTCCCGTGATTCCGTACAGCGCCTTGAAAATATCCGAAATCGCGCGGAAGCCCTCCGGCGTATTCGGCGGGACATAGGCCATGAGATCGCTGTAAAACGGCTCCGTGATCTCTCCGTGGGCCGACTGCATCAAAAACAAATAGCGGAATACGAAAAACAAAAAAACGCAGGCGGCCGCGAAAATGATAGTACTGCTCCGGTCAATAGATAAGGCGCCCCGCGAACGTTTTCGCTCCGTCAAATTCATCAGAATCTACCGGTTTCCGTACATCTTCTCATAATACCGCGTGTACTCGCCCGAAACGATATTCTCCCACCAGGGTTTGTTGGCGAGATACCAGTCGATGGTCTGTTTCAGCCCGTCCGCGAACCGCGTTTCCGGCATCCAGCCGAGCGCGCCCGTGATTTTCGCCGGGTCGATCGCGTAGCGCAGGTCATGCCCTTTTCTGTCCGTGACGAAGGTGATGAGGGACTCGGGCTTGCCGAGGTATTTCAGGATGAGTTTGACAATGTCGATGTTGGCCATCTCATTGTGCCCGCCGATGTTGTAGACCTCGCCGGCCCCGCCCTCGCGCAGGATCATGTCGATCGCCTTACAGTGATCCTCGACATACAGCCAGTCGCGCACGTTGAGCCCCTCGCCGTAGACCGGCAGCGGGATATCCGCGAGCGCGTTTTTGATCATGAGCGGGATGAGCTTCTCCGGGAACTGATACGGCCCGTAGTTGTTGGAACAGCGCGAGATGGTCGCGGGGAACCCGTACGTCCGCTGATAGGCCTGCACGAGCAAATCCGCCGAAGCCTTTGAAGCCGAGTACGGGCTTGACGTCTTGATCGGCGTCGTTTCCGTGAAGAGCAGCTCCGGCCGGTCAAGCGGCAGGTCGCCGTAGACCTCGTCCGTCGAAACCTGATGATAACGCCCCACCCCATATTTTTTCGCCGCGTCCATGAGGATCTGCGTCCCGATGATGTTCGTCAGTAGAAAGACCGAGGGGTCCTCGATCGAACGGTCGACATGGGACTCTGCCGCGAAATTCACAACGACGTCAAAACGCTCTTCCGAAAAAAGGCGGCCGACCGCGGCCCGGTCTGTGATATCGGCTTTGGCGAAGCGAAAGCGGCCGTCCTTCGCCGCGCCCTCAAGCGTTTCGAGATTGCCGGCATAGGTCAAGGAATCGAGCCCGACGATCCCATCTTCCGGATGTTTCGCCAGTTCATAGTATACGAAGTTTGCCCCGATGAAGCCGGCCGCGCCCGTTACAAGTATCTTCATGAATCCGCCTCCGCCAAGGACAGGAGATATTGCCCGTATTCCGTCATTTTCAATTCCTCGCCGATCGCCCGCAGCTTGTCCTGCCCGATGAAGCCCCTGCGCCAGGCGATCTCTTCCAGACAGGCGATGTAAAACCCCTGCCGCGACTGGATGGCTTCCACAAACTCCGAAGCCTTTAGCAGCCCGTCGGGCGAGCCCGTATCGAGCCACGCCATGCCCCGCCCGAGCAGCTGCACCTTGAGCCGTCCGGCCGCGAGATACGCGTTGTTGACCGAGGTGATTTCAATCTCCCCCCGCTCCGAAGGCTCGACGGCCTTCGCAATCTCAATCACGTCATTATTATAAAAATACAGTCCGGGGACCGCGTATTTGGATTTCGGGCGTTCCGGCTTTTCCTCAATGGAAATCACATTGTTGTTTTCGTCAAATTCCACGACGCCGTAGCTGCGCGGGTCGTGGACCGGGTAG
The DNA here is from genome assembly GCA_031290715.1 of Eubacteriales Family XIII. Incertae Sedis bacterium. Taxonomy (GTDB): domain Bacteria; phylum Bacillota; class Clostridia; order Peptostreptococcales; family Anaerovoracaceae; genus JAITNA01. The sequence goes on from JAITNA010000204.1 coordinate 3,159, forward strand.
CCGAAAACAGTCGCGCCCCTGTTGTTCGCCCGCGCTTCCTCGAGCATTTTCGTGAGGTCCTGCCCGTAGAACATATTGTCCCCGAGGATCAGGCAAACGCTGTCGCCCCCGATGAACGGCGCGCCGAGGATGAACGCGTCGGCCAGACCCCGCGGCTGTTCCTGAATCTTGTAGTGAAAGCTGACGCCCCAGTCTGCCCCGTCCCTCAGCAACGTTTCATAGCTGCCGATATCCTGCGGCGTCGAGATGATGAGAATCTCCCGAATCCCCGCGAGCATGAGCACGGACAGCGGATAATAGATGAGCGGTTTGTCATAGACCGGAAGCAGTTGTTTGGACACCGCCTTCGTCATCGGGTAAAGCCGCGTACCCTTGCCGCCCGCCAGAATAATCCCTTTCATTTTCATTCTCCCGTCAAATATCAACCGCGCCGTTTCCGTATGAATAATTTTAACTTATAAATGTAAACTATTCAAACATAGACTACCTATTCAAACATGGACGATTATTTATCCCCCTTATCATAAATAAAACACGAGGACGCCCGCGATAATCAGTGCATTCCCTATGAGCTTTTTTTTCGTCGCTTTCTCTTTCAAAATGACGGCGGAAAGAATCAGGATAAAGAGATAACCGAACGAGTCGAGCACCGCGCCATTTTTGTACGCCAATCCGCGAAATCCCAAAATGGAAACGATGGTCGCGGCGAACATCAAGCCATAGCCGGCGACGACGTTCTTATTCAAATATTCCTTGAGAAACGACCCGTGCTCCTTGCCCGACGCCTTCTTCAAAATGATCTGTGAAATGGACGCGATGAAGGTGGAGCACACGATGAGCAGCATGTATTTAATTTCCATCTTTTGTCACCACAATCACGCCGGACAAAATCAGCACGATCCCGCAGACATTTTGAAGCGTCGGCTGTTCCTGAAAAAAGAAGGTCGTCCAGACCAAGACCCAAAGTACGGACATCGCCCGATTGACGTAGGCGACCGACAGGGGGAAGCGCTTGAGTATCTGCTGCCAGGCCAAGGCGTATATCCCAAGGCAGACGAGCTCGATTCCGAAGAAAAGGATGAACCCGCCGCTCAGGAAAGGGTAGCCGGATGCCATCTTGGCCATGACGCCGGAAAAAGAATAGACGCAGACAAAGACCTGCATGAGGACAAGCCAGATGATAGCGGGCTTTTTGCGCGTCCGTTCCGGGAGCCGGCCGGCCCTTTGGTCAGTCATAATACCTCCGGATACTTTGCGCCACGGTATGGATATCCCCGGGCGTCAGCCCGAAATACATCGGGAGCCGGATCAGGCGGTCGCTTTCCTTTGTGGTATAGACGTCCTCCCCGTGAAATCTGCCGTAACGCTCCCCGGCGGGCGCGCTGTGCAGCGGCACATAGTGGAACACCGCGGAGATACCCTCGTTTTTCAGATGCTTGATGACCTTGCGGCGTTCCGCGAGGTTCCGGACCTTGATATAAAACATATGCGCGTTGTGGGCGCACGCTTCGGGAACGACAGGCAGCGATACCGCGCCCTGCGCCGCAAGCGGGGAAAGAAGCTCATAGTACAAATCCCAGCTCGCAAGTCTGGATCGGTTGATGAGGTCCGCTTCGAGCAGCTGCGGATAGAGATAGGCCGCGTTCAGCTCGCTCGGAAGATAGGACGAACCCGCACTGACCCAAGTATATTTGTCGATCTGCCCGCGGAAAAACTTGCTTCGGTTCGTGCCCTTTTCGCGGAGGATTTCCGCTTCTTCAAAATAGCGTTCGTCGCGGACGACGACCGCGCCGCCCTCTCCCATGGTGTAGTTTTTGGTTTCATGAAAGCTGTAGCAGCCAAAGTCCCCGATCGAGCCGAGCGCCCGGCCCTTGTAGAACGCGTTCACGCCCTGCGCGGCGTCCTCGACGACCAAAAGGCCGTATTTCTCCGCGATGCGCATGATTTCGTCCATCTCGCAGCCGACGCCGCCATAGTGTACGGGCGCGATCACTTTCGTGCGCGCCGTGACCGCGCTTTCGATCAATTTCTCGTCGAGGTTCAGCGTATCGGGACGGATATCCGCAAAGACCGCTTTGGCCCCGCGCAGCACAAAGGCGTTCGCGGTGGACACAAAGGTAAAGGAAGGCATAATGACCTCGTCGCCGGGACGGATATCGCAGAGCAGAGCAGCCATCTCAAGCGCGTGGGTGCCGGACGTGGTCAAAAGCGCCCGCCCGCGCCCTGTTATTCCCTCAAGAAGTTCGTGGCACTTTTTTGTGAAAGGACCGTCGCCGGACAGCTGATGTGTTTCCATCGCCTCCCGGATAAAATCGGGCTCCCGCCCCGTATAAGGCGCTTTGTTGAAAGGAATCGTCATCGCTTCTCACTCCCCTGCCGGCCGGGTTTTCACCTGCCAGATCTTAAATCCATTCACGTCTTCCACCGCGTCATAGTATATTTCTTCGCCCGGTTTCGCGTAATGCTCGTTGAAATATTTTTCGCCGATCTCCGTGTTCCAGCAGTCCACCACAAAAATGTTCTCTTTGTCAATGATATCCTCGTAGAAATTTTCAACGCCGAATTGCCGCCCCCGCTCCAAGAAGAAAGGCGATTTGGTCGGCCAGCCGCCGAAGGATACATAGTTGGCGCGGAAGCCCTCCGGATACGGCCGCAGCGGATCGGCGTCAACCGTGTTGGCCTCGTCAAACCAACCGTTCGTGAAAATGTCGAAAACATACAGATTTTCCGGATGCGCGCTTGTATATTCCGAGAGGATGTCCCCGTTGACGGCTTGCGGTTCGTCGTGTCTTGCGTCCAAATAGTACGAAACGGCAAATACGAAAACAAGCGCCGCCAAAAGGACGGCCCGCGGATTCAAAATACGCTTCACGGCCTTGAACACGCGCTCGGCCCGCGGCCGCAGCAGCGCGGGATCCGCGAAAAAGAGCAGCCAAAGAACGGGCGCAAGCTCCATGACATAGGTGGCGCGGTAGATCGGGCGGCCGATATAAAAGAGATAACAAAATCCGGCTATGACGACGGCGCAGGCGGCGGCTGACGGAACGACCCACTTCCTGTTGAATAACAAAATGCCGAAGGCCGCAAAGAAAAAGATCAGCAGGAAATGTATCCCCCTGAAATTGTGTTCGCGAATGCTGTCGATCACGGCACCGGCCAAGGGCCTTGCCGCACCCGACAGAAAGCCGGGGCGGTCGTCCTTCCGAAGCGCGTTGATCGCGTCGAAATTCTCGATCGACGCCGCGCCGCCGTAGTCCTGATACCAGCTGTTCAGCGCGTCATAATCGTTTTGGGAGATGCCAAGACTTTCGTAAAACCCCTCGGCTTCCGCGTACAGAGGCTTATCGTAATCCGTATATCCCGCCCGCGCCGCGTTGTATTCAAAATAATCCCGCAGCTCCTGCGTCGAGCTGTTTTGCGCGTCCGAAGCCCACTGCGCCGCGAAAACGCCGAGGATGATCAAGACGAAAGCGCCAAGGGCGAATTTTCTTTCCCCAAGCCACAGGAGCGCGCGCTTCGGCGAAAAACCCGTATGCGCGGCGGCATAGAAAACGAGCGAAACCGCGCTCAGCCCGATGATGAAATAATAGTTGTCAAAGCGATATCCCGCGCCGAAAAAAAGCAGCGCCCCGCCGAGGATCAGGAGCGGCTTCTGTTTGTTTCGCAGCACCGCGCTCAGGCAAATGACCGCGCCGGCCGCGGCAAGCAGCCCGGATGTCTTTGTGAACTGAATCGCGAGATAATGGTCAAAGCAAAATATCGCGGGGATCAAAGCCGCCATAAAGAAATTGAGCCGGGAAATTTCGCGCGCAAGGAAAACAAATGAAATCGACGTGAACGCGATGAAAGACAAGGCGACCTGGAGGAAGGTCCACGCGTTGACCATCGGCAGGATTTGCTGCAGCCCGTAGACGAACGCGTTCAGATAGTAGTTGGAAAAACCGATGTTGAAATACCCGAATTTCGCGACAAACACACCGATTGCCATATCGTCGTTCGTATCGAAAATCATCCGCGACATCATGAGTACGATCATCAAAATCGCGGCATTCAGCACGCCCGCGATCAGAAGCGCCTTTCCCTTTCCCGTACCCGCGCCCGTGCGGTTCGTGATTCTTTCATCGTTAAAATCCGTGGGTTTCGCGCTGCGCATGATTCCTTTCCGTGTCCGTTTCGCCCGTTCGTCCGTGACCGCCTTCGTCAGAAAGAGCAGCGCCGGCAGGGCCGGGTCTGCGCCCTGCGGGGAGGGACGGCCCGCAGGGGCGGGCGCCGTTTCTATCATAGCATAAGTCGCCGCCGCGGCATACAAAAGGTCGTCGAGAAAACGGCCGGCCGCGCGGCGCAGCCGTTTGCCCGGCGGCTCCTCTTCCAGATACCGCAGCACGATCCGAATCGCCGCGAGATGCCCTTCCGCATGCTTGACGGTCTTTCGGACCGTCGTGATCGACCCCGTGCGCACGCGATAGACAAAGAGCCGCTCCCGCGAATGCATGAGCCGCGCCGCGCGCATCATGACAAGGAAAGTATACGGATTGTCCTCATGCAAAATGCCATCCTCGTTATGCAAATCGTTTTCCAAAAGAAAGGAGCGGCGGGCAAACTGCATGGCGACCTGCGCGACGAAATCCTTGTTTTCGATCAAGCGCGTGAAATACGCCTTTCCGTCCATCAGTCCGGCGTAGTCATTTTTTCGTTCGTAATACTGCGCGAGGTTCGGATGTTTTTTCCGGATTTCCTCGCTTTCAAAAAGCATCGAGCCCTCAAAAAAGAGGACATCCAACTCGCCCGCGTCAGCGGCCGTCGCGCAATGCTCCATCGCGCCGGGGATGATTTTGTCGTCGGAGTCGAGGTAGTACACATACTCGCCGCGCGCGCGCGATAGTCCCGCGTTGCGCGCCGAGGACAGGCCGCCGTTGGGCTTGTCGACGATGAGAATCCGCGCGTCTTTTTCCGCGTAGTCCGCGAGGATGCCGCGCGAGCCGTCCGTCGAGCCGTCGTTGACGCAGATGATCTCCACATCCCGCAGGGTCTGCGCCAAGACGCTGTCCAAACACTCGCCCAAATATTCCTCAACGTTATAGACAGGTATGACGATCGATACCTTGACGCTTTGCCCTGCCGTATTCCCCGCCGCGTTTTTGTTCATAATTTTTTGTATATTTTTTTCAGCATCCGTTCCTGCCGCTTCGGCAAATACTTGTGCAGAAACCCTCTGAATTTCTCCGGCCCCGTCCTTCTATGGGCGGGACGCAGCCGGTCCGCGATCGCCGCGTCAAGCAGCGCCCCGTCTTTCACATAGCCCATCAGCATTTCATATCCGGCCGCCCGGTCGTTTTCCGCAAGCGTCAGGTAGCTTTGTACGCAATTGCCGAGCAAAGTCCCGCGCAGGAAGCGAAGCGATTTGAAATACTTCTCATCGGCCTTTTCTTCCTCCAAAAACGCTTCCAATAATGTATGGACGATATATTGACGGCAATATTTCCCGAAAGTCGCGAGATCGAGCGTTTCGCGGCCCGTGATCCCGCGTCCGAAGTAATACTCATACAGCCCTTTCCCGCCAAGGCCGCGGTATGTCCGCGCATAGTACAGGAAGATAAAAAAGAAATACAGGTCGTCCGCCATGACGATGTGGCTGTCTTTCATCCGTCCCGCCGCGCGTTTGGCCAAGGCCGCGTCAAAGGCTTTGCCGTGGACATTCCAAGGGATATACTCGGTCACAACGCAATCGCGGATGAGGTCGTCCGACGTGATCCGCCCGATGTACGTCCGCAGATAGCGCTTCACATTCCGGTAGGCTTCGTCTTTCAGGCCCGTTTCATCGACGACTTTTTCATTAAACTGGAGCAGATCGACAGGCTCCTTGCGAAGCGCCGCCGCAATGCGGCCGCAGGCCTCGGGCACGAGGGTGTCGTCGCCGTCCATATAGACGATGAAGCGCCCGCCCGCCGCTTCCGTTCCGGCTTTCCGCGCCCACGCGGAGCCGGTGTTGCGCGGCAGGAGGAGCGGCCTGACCCGCGAATCCCGCGCCGCGAAAGTACCGATGATCTCCCTTGAATCATCCGCGGAGCCGTCGTCTACCGGGACGACTTCGATGTCCCGGAAAGTCTGCCCGAGCGCGCTGCCTAAGGTGCGCGGCAAATACTTGCCCACATTGTAGACCGGTATCACAAGGGAAAGAAAGGGGGCGTTCATCTTTCCGGACCCGTCGTATTCCCCGCCCCGATTTGATAATACTCAAAACCGAGCCCGGCCATCGCCGCGCTGTCAAATTGATTCCTGCCGTCAAAGATCACGGCGTTTTTCAGCGCGGATTTGATTTTCTGAAAATCGGGGCTGAGGAATTCCTTCCACTCGGTCGTAAGGAGCAAGGCGTCCGCGCCTGTCAGCGCGTCATATTTGTTTTCCCCGTATACAAGGCGGCCCTCGTCCGGGAATCCGTGCGCCCGCGCCGTTTCCATGGCTTGCGGGTCGTAAGCGCGGACGATCGCCCCGCGCGCCAAAAGCGCCCCGATGATCGCGAGTGCCGGCGACTCGCGGACATCGTCCGTATTGGGTTTGAAAGACAGCCCCCAAACCGCAAACGTCAGCCCCGTGAGATCATCCCCGAAACGGGCGATTACTTTATCGGCAAGGACAGTCTTTTGCCGCGCGTTGACCCGGTCCACCGCGCCGAGAATGCCGGGCGTATATCCGGCGGCCTCGGCGCAGCAGATCAGGGATTTGACGTCCTTGGGAAAACAGCTGCCGCCGTATCCGATGCCGGGGTAGATGAACGAATAGCCGATACGGCTGTCGCTTCCGATCCCGATCCGTACCTGATTGACATCGGCCCCGAGCCGCTCGCAGATATTGGCGATCTCGTTGATGAAAGAAATCTTCGTGGCGAGCATGGCGTTTGCGGCATACTTGGTCATTTCCGCGCTCTTGACGTCCATCTCGATATAGTTGTCGCTCTGGCGGACAAAGGGTTTGTAGAGCCCGTGCATCACCTTGCCGGCGCCCTCGTCCTCCACGCCGACGATGATCCGGTCGGGGCGCATGCAGTTTTTGACGGCGTCGCCCTCTTTCAGAAATTCGGGGTTGGATACGACGGAAAAATCAATCCGCAGCCCCCGTTTCGCGAGCTCGGCGCAGACGATTTCCCGGACAAGGCCGGCCGTGCCGACGGGTACCGTGGACTTATCCACGATGAGGATATCGTGCGTCAAATAGCTTCCGATGTCCTTTGCGACCGCCTTGACATAGCGCATGTCCGTTTCGCCGGTTTCGCTCTGCGGCGTCCCGACGCAGATAAAGCACAGGTCGCAGCTTTCAATCGCGGCTTTTGTGTCGGTCGTGTATTCGAGCGTGCCGAGCGCCCGGTTTCGGTCCACAAGCTCTTTCAGATTTGGTTCAAAGATCGGGATAACGCCGCTGTTGAGCTTTGCGATCTTCCCCGCGTCGTTGTCGACGCAGATCACCTCGTTCCCGTATTCCGCAAAGCAAGCCCCTGTGACAAGGCCGACATATCCGGTTCCGACGACTGCCAATCTCATAGTCCCCTCTCCCCTCCTATGGAAGCGGCGAGAAATAAATTGGACATTTGGCTTGTCTTTTTTCCACTTTATTTCTCGCCGCTCCCCTACATATCCGACATATTCGCTTTGTAATACGCGATCGACGCGTCGATATCCGCGTCACAGACGATCTTGCCGTCCTTCAGCACAATGCCGCGCTTGCAAAAATCCCGTGCGGTGGCGGGCGCGTGCGTCACGAAGAGCAGCGTCACATTGTCCCGCTCGATCAGCTCCGTGACGCGCGTCAGGCACTTTTTTTTGAAAACGTCGTCGCCCACGCTAAGCGCTTCGTCCACGATGAGAATCTCGGGTTCGATGCAAACGTTGATCGCAAAACCAAGCTTGGACTTCATGCCGCTCGAGTAGGTCCGCACAGGCTGGTCGATGTAGTCGCCGAGCTCCGCGAAGTCTACGATATCGGGTTCGAGCGCGTGAATCTGTTTGTCGCGCAGCCCCATCAGCTGCCCTTTCAGAAAGATGTTTTCCCGGCCCGTCATTTCGACGTCGAAGCCGGCCGTCAGCTCAAGCAGTGCGCTGACAATGCCTTCGACCGCGATGTCGCCCGACGTGGGGTAGGTGACGCCCGTAATCATCTTCAGGATCGTCGATTTGCCGGCGCCGTTCCTCCCGAAAAGCGCGACGGATTCGCCCTGTTTGATCGAGAAGCTCACATCGTCCACCGCGCGTTTTTCCTTGTAATGAATGCCCTTGTAAAAGACCGACATCAGGCGATGCTTGTCGTTTTTGTACAGCTTGTATATCTTCGTCACCTCTTTGAATTCAATGACGGTTTTGTCCCTGTCGCGAACCGCTTTAGAGCACATCCGGAATCTCCTTGTACAGCCTTTTGAAGCTCCAGATGCCGAGCACGGCCGTAACGACGAGCGCGCCGATGAAAAGCAGGAACTCCTGCGGCTGTTCCCATATCCACACCTTGTAGATGAATACGTTCCGGTATCCCGACGCGATGAAGGTGACGGGGTTGAACATGAGCAGGACGCGAAGCCAATGAATGTTGATTTCGTGAACGTCAAACATGATGCCCGAAAGCCAGAACAGCGCGTTGGTGAACGAATTGACCAAGTTCATGAAGTCCTTGCTCATCGCCGACAGCGCCGCTTCAAACAGCGCCACGTTAATGAAGATGAGCAGCATGAGCAGCATATAGATCGGCAGCTGCAGATAGTAGATGTCAGGCTTGTACCCGTGGAGAAGAAACAGGCCGACGACAAGCGCCATCAAACAGATGTGGATGAAGAGCTTCGATATCCCGACAAAGGTCGGAATCGTCGCGACGGGGAACTTCATCTTCGTAATGAGAAAGCTGTATTTCGTGAAAGCGCCCGTGCCGCCCGTGATCATTTCAAGCATATAGAACCACGGGATCATCCCCGCCGTCAGCCAAAGCAGAAAGGGGTAGCCCTCGATGGGGCCGCCCATACGCAAACCGATCGAAAACGCGAACCAGAACACAAAGATGGTGACGGAGGGCTTGATGACCGCCCACGCCCAACCCAGCGCCGCGCCGGTATATGTTTTGATCATATCGGACTTTGCCAGTTTGAAGATCTGATGCCGCCAGACGATATGGTCGGATATGATGGAAAGGAGCATTTTCATAACGTTTGATTATAGCATACCGCCAACTTTGTAACAATTACGATGGCGTTACAGTACATTCCATTACCTACAGCGGCGGCTACAGTGTGCCAAGCGGCGACAGCGGCTGACTGAGGCAGCCCGCGAGTTCGGCCGCGGCGGCCTTTACCGCTTCGGCGTTGCGTTTGCTGTTCTCGGGCCCGAAACGTTCTGCCGGGGCGACCACGGTAACGACAGCTTTCATTTTGTGATCGGCGCCGAATACGGGAGCGGAAACCGCGCATACACCCAAATCCTGCTCCTCCCGATCGAAAGCCACACCTGTTTCGGCGGCTTTGGCTAATTCGGCCCTGAGCAACGCAGGGTCTGTTATCGTATGGGGAGTCAGCGCCGCGTGCGACTCCCGGAGCATTCGTTCCCGATCCTCCTTCGGCCAATAGGCGGCCAAAACTTTTACGCCCGAGTTGGACAAATTGCGCAGTACCCGCCCAATCGGCAAATTCGGCTTGAAAGGGTTTGAGGTGGTCACATGGCCCACAACAACAACCCCCCCTTTGCCCTCCACGGCGAGCTCCGCCGTTTCCCCCGTGGCGGCCGCCAATTTTTCCAAAATGGGCTGCGCAAGACGGGAAAAGCCGATATACGACAGCGTCAAATAGGCGACCGGAATGGCGGCGGAACCGATACTGTAAAGCTCTGTTTCCGGATTCAGGGCAACAAAGCCCTTCCACTCAAGCGTACGGAGCATCCGGTAGGCTGTGGTTTTGGAGAGGCCTGTGTGCCGTGTAATATCACGCAAGCTCCATACCGGATGCTCTACGTCAAACAAGGTGAGTATGCTAAGGCCGCGCGCCAATGCCCGCACATAGAGTTCGCTGTTTTCTTCTCCGCCGAACTCGACAAAAGCCCTCTGCCTGCCGCCGATCCTCGCCATATTCCCATCACCTCACGCTTCCGCAAATACGTATCTAAGTGATATTATTATACGACATTCAAGCGTAAAAGCGAAAGCGCCGGTGAACCGGTTTATCCGGCGATGGCAGATACTACAAGGCCCACAGCTCTACGTCGCCGATGTTGACGTCATTTTTCGTGACATCGACCGGGCCGTACTTCCGGGTCAGGTATCCGTCCTTCTCGAACAGAAGCGTGTACCGGCCGCCCGCAAGCCCGCGCAGCCAAAAATCACCATAGCTGTCGGTTTCGGCCGCGCACGTTTCCCCGGTGTCCGCATTGGCCGCGGTCACCCTTGCCCCCTCGCTGCACACATCGGCTTCTTTGTCATACAAGGCTCCGGCGATAAAGCGCTTGGGCAAACCGATATAGTACACGCGGGGTTTCACGTTCAGCTCCGGCTTGAGGGGCTCGGCCTTGGCGATCAGCTCCTTGATTTTCGGATCGTCCTCATCCCCGAAAACGAAGGCGCCGGTCGGGCAAGCGTCCGCACAGCGCGGCTCTTCCCAACCGTCGTCTATCAAATGCGCGCAAAAGGTGCATTTTTGCGAGATCGCCAGATCGTCATTGTAGTAAATGACATTCTCATAGGGGCAAGCTTCGGCACAAAGCCGATTGCCCCGGCATTTCTCCGGGTCGATGATCACAATGCCGTCGCCGCGTTTGTAAATGGCGCTTTGCTTGCAAGCGGGGATACAGGGGGCGTCGTCGCAATGCTGACAAATGCTGTGCTCGTAGGTAATCTTGACCTTGGGAACCTGCCCGCGGACGTTGTCGTAGATTTTGTTCCAGTACTGCCCCGTGTCGGGCTGCGGTTTCGCAATCGGCGTCCAATCATTGCCCACATGCTCGTCCTTACAGGCTACCTGGCAGTTGTAGCAGCCGTTGCAAATATCATAGTTGATGATCAGAATTTTACCCATCACCGCTCACCTCCAAACAAAACGGCATCCAAGCCCGGGCCCGCGGCAAGATTGAAGGGCCGGCTGAAAGCCTCCGGATATTTCTTTTTGAGCCCGTCGAGGTCCGCTTTCTCGATCTCGACCAAGAAACCGCTGACCGCGTGGCCCACAGCATTTTTGGAAGTAACGCTCCGCGGGCAGATGGTGTTGATCGCGCCGCCGCGATCGATTTCGCCCGGCACGATGGGGTCCCACTTGGCGCCGTGGTCGATATAAGCGACACCCTCCATGATTCGCTCCGTGACATAGACGCCCGCCAAAACCGAGCCCCGCTCGTTGTAGATGGACGCGATGTCCCCGTCGGCAAGGCCGCGTTCCGCGGCGGTAGAAGGATGCAGCCACACGGGATGATACTTGTACCCGTCGGGGCCTGTGATTTTGCAGGTGGGAATCTCACGCAGCCAGGTAATGTCCTCGTGCTGCGAATGTACGCTCCAACGCGGATGGTTCGAGATCACGAGCAAGGGATATATCTTGCCGCGCTCGGTTTCCAAGGTTTCCTCGTGCAAAATCCCGCGCGGAACCCATTTGGGTATCGGGGGACGCTCCAAATCGGCGGGGAAATGCTCCTTCAAACCCGTCGACTCAAACTCAAGCAAGCCGGAAGGCGTGGTGAGCGGATGGTTTTGGGGATCCTCATGGAATTCCTGGAATCCGCGCGGCTCATCCTCCCAACCCCCGGCGGTGGGAACCACGTAATAACCTTTCTCGTTCAGCTTTTCCCAACTGACAAGATCGGAGCAGCGAGAGGTTTCCCAACCGTATTTGATGAGCTCGGGGATGGATTTGCCGCCCGTATACGCTTCCGATATGCCCAGTTTTTCGGCCAGCATACAGGCGATCTCGTAGTCGCTGTAGGATTCGCCCAAGGGCTCGATGCATTTGCGCTCGGGATAGAGCAGGTTGTACTGGCCGCTGAAGATGTCGGCCGCGATATCGTCTTCCTCCAATTTGGTATTCACCGGGAGGATGATATCGGCCAAGAGCGCATCGTTTTCAAGCCAAGGATGCTGGGCAAACATGAACTCAATATCGGCTTGCTGCATCGCCCGCACGTAATCGTTACCGCTATTCCAACAGGTAATCCACGATGGGGAATCCGTCCACACGGCATGAATCTTGGAGCAGCCTTCGGCCGGGTAGAAACGTTGGATAAACTGGTCCTCCCGCGAGGCCGTTTCGGATTTGCAGCCCCACCAGTCACACGAGCCTTCCAAAATAGCCTTGGGCACAAAGGTTTTCGGCAAGGAAGGGTCATGGCTGTCCGAGGGATGGCCGCCGGTGTAGGCCTTCCGCAGATTGGGCACACGCAGCGGCTTGGGCTGAGCATACTGATCCGGGAAGTCAAACAAGCCCCACTCAATCATTTTCACCTGATTTCTGCCCGGCTTGCCGAGCCCCTGCATGGCCAAGCAAATCCCCTGCAAACGGGCCGGTTCTGTGGCGTAAGGCCCGCGGATGCCGGGGCCGCCG
>JAITNA010000219.1 GCA_031290715.1 Eubacteriales Family XIII. Incertae Sedis bacterium
AAGCGTTCCTTCGGGATACTGGCTGACAAACGCGACAGGGTCAGCCGCCGCAACCGTAAGGATGCTTGGATCGTCAAGCGTCAAGTATTTTATGTCCGCTTTTTCCGAAAGCATACGGATCATCGTGGATTTTCCGGTTTGTCTTGCGCCTTGTATGACCGCCACGGGAGTATCCGCCATTGTTTCCAAAAGCAGCTTCTCCGCATTGCGTCGTATCAAAGCGTTCTTTGTATTCTCATTCATCGTTTCTTCCCTTAGCTATTTGCAATATAATAATATATTATCATGAAATACAATAATTTCAAGAGTAATGTCGCAGATTCGCGAAGCAAATGTCGCAGATTCGCGAAGTCAATTGCGTCGCGGGCGCGTTGTGCTTACCTGACACTCCGTCTTTAAAAACGGTGATCTATTCCGCTTTGCTTCATGATGCTGTTGGCTGTATGGCGGGATTTGATTTTCCCGTCGACAGGGAAATTTTGGTTTGTAATCGGGCTGTACCAAATATCATGGTCGCCTTTCCCTCGTCGGACAAAATGACATCCGCTCGCTTTGAGTTGGTCGCGTACCTTTTTTTCGTACTCTGCCATTACACGGCTTCAAGAAGCCTGTCCGCATGAAAATGCACTTGCGGACTCCCGCTTTTCCCGTTCAGCACAAGAATTTCAGGAATGGCGGTCTTTACTCGTTCCATAAGGGCATCGAGAGAACCCGATTCGAGCGTAAGAGGGACATCATCGCTGATCGCAATCCAAACATCCGCCTCGCTGTCCCATATGAAATTTACTTTTATTGTTTCCATGATTTTTAATTCTACGCTTTTTCTTTGTTGATTGCAATTATCTCAACACGATTATCTCAATACGATTGATGTCGCAGATTCGCGCGCATCAGATTCGCGCAGAGAAGCCCCGTGAAGCCCGCTATGCTACAGATCGGATAACGCTTCTGTGAGGAGCGCGCCGACGATTTTCAATTCTTCTGTCCTTAGACCGGCGAAGCCCGCAAGGACGGCGCCCCGCGGCGGCGGCGCGCGGAAATAGTAGCCGGCGGTCGGATAGAGCGCCGCGCCGTTTTGATACGCGCGCCGAATGATCTCTTCCGCGGAGAACTTGTCCGAGCGAATCCCGAAAACAAGGCCGCATTTCGGGGGGATCACCTCGATCCCGGGCAGGGCGTCGGCCACAGCCAGCGCCGCCGCAAATTCGTCCCGCCTTCTTCGATAGACCTTGCGCATCCGCATGATGTGACGCTCAAAATATCCCTCTGAAAGAAACAGCTCCAACGTACGCTGCTCAAACTCCGAAACCGTGCTGCTGTACAGACTCATGTCCCGCCGGTACCGTTCGTGTAATGGCACGGGCAGGATCATATACGCGACGCGGAGCGAGGGGGCGATCGTTCGCGTGAAGCTGTTCAGGTAGACGACATTCAGCCCCTCCCCCATATCGAACAGCGTGGGGGTCGGCCGTAGGCTGTGCCGAAATTCGCTGTCAAAATCGTCTTCGATGAGGACCCTGCTCCCGTCGTCCGCAAGCCATTTCAGCAACTGGCGTTTTCGGTTGACGCTCATGGTCACGCCCGTGGGGAAATGGTGCGCGGGCATGATGACGGCCGCTTCCGCGCCGTGTTCGTTCAAAGAACGAAAATCAAGGCCCTCCGGGTCAAGGGCAATCGCGGCATATTCCATCCCTTTCACGTCAAGGATACGCTTGATGGCAGGATTGCCCGGGTCTTCGATCGCGAACGTTTTCTCTCTCAGCAAATCGGCTAAGACGCCGAAGAGATATTCCGTCCCCGCGCCGAGGATGATGTGTTCGGGATGGACGGACATGCCCTTGAAATGCATGAGATGGCGCGCGATTTCCCGCCGCAGCGGAAGGCTGCCCTGGGCGGAATAATCCTGCCGGTCCGGAATGTTCACGCTGTCCGACCCGATACACTTGCGCTGAAGCCTGTTCCAAACGGAATACGGGAAATGACGCGTATCGACAACGTCGATTCTCAGGTCGTAAGCGGGTGCCCCGCGTGTTTCGGGCGGCCCGGCGTTTCCGTCGAAAACGGCGGCGTCCGGCTTGCCCGCGGAGGGGGCATGATAATTTTCGCGTATACGCGGAGTTGCGGCGGGACCATCGGCCTGTGCCGCGTCCGACCGACCGCTGTAAGGCTCGAGCGCCGATACAAAGTAGCCGCTTTTCTCAATGGCGTAGAGATAGCCCTCGGCGATCAACTGCGCGTAGGCGTTTTCGACGGTATTTTGCGAGATTTCCAAATGCAGGGCAAGCTTGCGTTTGGAGGGAAGGCGGTCGCCCGCGAAAAACGCGCCGTGCTCGATCCCGGCACGGAGCGAGTGATAAAGCTGCTCGTACAGCGGAACCGCACTGTTTTTTTCAATCGTTACTGTAATCAAAACTGGCACCATCGGAAATAACTTTTCTGGCTGTTCACATCATATCAGATTCGGCGTATATTGTACAACAGCAAAAGCATAACAGCAGAAAAAGGAAGCGAAAAATGAACACTGACCCGAAACTGAGAAAACTGACGACGACGGCGCTTATGGCCGCAATCATCTTTGTCGTTACCTTCCTGATCCGTATTCCTTTGCCGTTCGCGTCGGGCGGCTATCTGAACATCGGGGACGCGCCGGTCTATCTGGCGGCTTTCCTGTTGGGCGGCCCCGCGGGGGCCGCGGCCGCGGCGATCGGCTCCGCGCTGTCAGACCTGATTGCGGGCTATGTGGTCTACGCGATTCCGACGGCGATCATCAAAGGCGCGATGGGCTTCGTCTGCGGCAAGCTCATGTATGACAGCAGCGGCGGCGATGCCAACGGCGGCAAAAGCGGCGGCGGCAAAGGATTTCGCCGCTTTGTGATCGCCGCGGTGATCGGCGGCGCTATCATGGTCGCCGGATACGCGATTTTTGAAGCCTTCTTTTTCAACCTCAACCAAGCCCTCGCGAGTATCCCGTTCAACGCGGTTCAATGGGCGGGCGGCGTGATCGTCGCGGCCGCGCTCTTCCCGGCCGTGAACAAATTGAGGAGCGTTCAGCAACTCTGATTTATTCATTCACCTTATAAAGAATCCGACCAAAACAATCATACAAAGAAATTGTAAACTGATTATAAACTCGATATAATGGGAGTTAACCTGAAAGCGAGGTTGACAATGAAAACCGACATACTGACCCTATACCACGGCACAACGCACGACTTCACGGAGATTGATGTGCAAAAAGGAAAGCCGTTCAAAGATTTCGGGCAAGGCTTCTACCTTGCGGGGACATACGACCGCGCTGTAAACGTTGCCCGCCGCAACCGCAAAATCGAAACAGACCGCCTGCGCGCCGCGGGCGGCCGGGCGGAGCTTACCGTGTTCGTCTACTCATACGAATTTGACCTGCGGGAGATGGAAAAGCTAATCGTAAAACGATTCGATACTGCCGACCGTGAATGGCTGAAATTCATTATCCAAAACCGCATGAGCCGAACAAAGCGACACGACTACGACGTCGTTATCGGACCGACCGCCAACGACGACACGCGCGCCTCAATCCGCGCTGTAATGAATGCGGCGAACGGTGCAATTTTGAGCGATGCCGCGCTCAATTTGCTTATACAAATGCTTGAGCCGGACAATTTGCCGGAGCAATATTATTTCGGAACAAACAAGTCGGCAAACCTGCTAAAATTCAAGGGGAGGGATGAGTTGAAATGAAAGAATCAAAAGCATGGCTCTGCGTTGACGCCATTACCGCCGACATCGCCGATATGCTCGCGAAAGATTCCGGCATTGCGATAACCGCGGCGTTGCAAAAGTTCATGCAGAGCAAAACTTATGCGCTGCTGTTCGATGAAAACTCGTTGCTCTGCCTTGAGAGCGCAGAGTATGTTTACGATATGCTCCAAGCCGAGCAACGCGGCGACTGGGAGCGTTGGAGGGAGGAATAACCGTGAAGCTAAATCAAGTGGCTCACTTGCAAACCGAAATCGCCCACGCCTATATGCGGAAAAGAAACCTCAGCCCGTCTGACTTTGTTGACTTAGACCGCAAGTATGGTATTCTCCGCTTTATTGAGGACGGCTATGAGCCGTTCCATTTGACGGGAACCGAGGGCGTAATTGACGAGGTCGAGGACTACATTCGCATTCAGCGGGAGCATACGAAAACGCCGCGATCATGAAGGCGCTGCAAGCGGCCTTGCTTTGTATTTCTCATATGCCGTTCCATTGGTGGATGTCCATGTCTACGCGGCCGTCGGGCAGGAATGTGATACCTTCTTCGGAAAGCCTCGCTCTGCGGAGGAGCGCGCAGACGCCGCCGGATACGGAACCGTCCGCCATGACCACGCGCTGCCACGGCAGGTGTTCGGGGCAGGAACTCATGGCCCAACCGACCTCGCGGGCCGCCCGCGGGCGGCCGAGCATACGCGCGATCTGCCCGTAGGAAACCACCTTCCGCTCGGGGATTCGTGCAACGACCCTATAGACTTGTTCAAAAAATGAATCCGCCATATATCCATTATACCCGAAATTCGATCTGCGATGGTGTTCTGCCGCGAGTGATGATTTTATCCATCTATGTTATGATAAACTCATTCGGGGTTGCCGCGGGCGAAATAGGAAATTTTTTTGCACACAATTTCTACAAATTTTCTTGATATGATCTCTTTGGTTAGGAGGGCGTTTCGTGAAA
>JAITNA010000222.1 GCA_031290715.1 Eubacteriales Family XIII. Incertae Sedis bacterium
ACATCGCGTTGTCCGATTCCGTCAGATTGCCGAGGTGGCCGACGCGCAGAATCCGGTCTTTGTGCTCACCGCCGTTGGGATTGAGCCAGACATCATACTCCTGCGCCAGAATGCGGTAGGTTTCCGCCGCGCCGCCCCGCGGAAAGAGAAGGGGCGTACAAGCGTTGGACAGCGGATACCGCGGCAGCGCGGCGGGAAGCATCCGCGCCCGCGCGCGAAAATCGGCGGCAAGCGCGGATATCCCGCGTATGGACGCGGCGGCGCCGCCCGATTGCTCTATGGATAAGAGCCGCTGCTGAAGCGCCATGAGGATTCCGACAGCCGGCGTAAAAGGCGTCTGCCCGCGCGCGCCGTTTGCCGCGTAGTCTTTGAAATCGAAATACAGCGAAAACGGGCGGACACGGTTCATGCGGCGAAGCGCGTCCGGGCTGAGAATGACGGCGGACATCCCCGGCGGGAGCGCGAGCGCTTTCTGCGTGCTGAGGATCAAAACGTCGATCCCGGACCCCGCCATATCGAGCTCATCCGCAAGGAAAGCGCTGATCGCATCCACGACGAGAAGCATATCCCTCTCGCGGCAAAGCTCCGAAACGGGCGCAAGATCGTACAAGCGGCCCGTCGATGTTTCATGCAGATTGATGAGAAAACCGGTTCCGCGGGCCTGCGCCCGGACAAACCGCCGCAGCCTTTCCTCGTCCGGTTCGGCTTCATCCGGCTCGGCTGCGCCGGGCTCGGCTGCGCCCGCCATGGTTTCGGCGCTGAACGGCAGAAACAAGGCGCTGTACGGAATGCCGTGACGGGCGCAAATCTCCGTGAAACGATGTCCGAAACTGCCGCCGTCAACGATACAAAGATGGTCGTCCCGGTCAAACAGGTTGGCGACCGCGGCTTCCATCGCGCCGGTCCCCGACGCCGTCAAAAAGAAAACCTCGCTGCCCGCCGGCGCGCCGGTCAGCCGTTTGAGCCGCCGCGCGCAATCAAGGACAATATCCGAGAAGGCCTGCGTCCGAAAATAAGGGAGCGGCCGCCCGCAAAGCGCCAGTGTTTCCGGGTACATCTCAACCGGTCCGAGTGTGAATAATTTCATGTTATAAAAGCCCGCCCTGTTCCATGATTTCCGTGAGCCGCAGCGCTTCTTCCTTTGTGAAACTGCCGGAATCCGTGCGCCCTTCCTCAATCAGGAGAAGAAGGTCGCTGAGCAGGTAGCGCAGCCCCGGACCCTCGGCGTTGCTGCTGTAGCGTTTGATCCCGTTGGTCGCGCCCGTGTTCAGGCGAAAATACGACATGTTCCACCACGCGTCCGGGATTTCCGCGCGCCCGTCTGTCCCAAGCACGGTCATTCCCGGTTCGAGCCACTCACAGCCGCTGACCGCGATACCGGCCGCCGCCCCCTCGTATTCAAGGAGTATGCGGTCATAGCTGACGGCGCCCGGCAAACTGACCCGCCGGATATTCAGGGCGCCGTCGCCGAGTATCCGCGTCGCCGCAAATACCGCAAGCGCCGCGGTATCGCGGAAGCTTTCCCCCGTCGGCGAAGCGCATTCAATGCTCAGGATATTCCCGATCCCGCCGCCGCGCAGCATTGAGATGAGTTGATGAAAGGTCCGAAGATACGCAAGGGGGATCCGCGGGGCCATGACGATGCCCTTTTTCTCCGCGAGGTCATACAAATCCGCCAGCTTTGCCCTGCCGCCCGGAGGATAGTCGATGATCACAGGCCGTCCGGCTTCTATGGCCCGCTTCGCCGATTCGTATCGCCGCGCATATCCGACATGAACAGATACGATATCGCAAGCTTCCATGAACGCATCCGAGGGCTCGCCTTCCATTATTCCGCAAATCTCAAGCCCGCTGACAAAGTTGACTTCCGCTTCAAGCTCCCCGTCCGAATCCCGGTCCGTGATGATCCCGATCCGCTGAAGGCCCGCGCGGTCCTCGCGCAGCCGCGAACTGGAAACGTCTTTCGTGCGCTCCAAATAAACCACCTCGCAATATTTGCGCAGATAGTCGAATTTGCCCTGCCAATCGGCGCCGATCGCAAGCGCGTCAACATCGTATTTGATGACGTCGCTGAGCTTCTGCCCCAGATATTCCTCCACGATGATCTCATCGGCAAGCCCCGTCCGGCGAACGTTTTCAATGCGCTGCGGCAAGCTGTCGCGCACATTGAGTTTGCCGCGCTCACGGTCGTAGCTTTCCCCCGTCACCCCCACGATCAAATAATCCCCGAGCGCTTTCGCGCGCTCAAGAATACTCCGATGCCCCCGGTGGAACAAATCAAATGTGCCGTATGTAATGACCCTCTTCATCATATCTCCTGCCTGTATTCGTCAAGCCAACATCCTGCCCGAACACGCTCAACAATAGTATACTACAAAATCGTCCTGATAAATTCCGCAAGGCGTTCGGTGTTGCCCGTAAGCGGTACCTCTATATATTTGTCGCGGAACGCCCGCAGCGCCGCGGCATCGTAGCCGCCGTCCGTGAAATCCGCGGAAATCTGAGCCATCAGGCCCTCCGCGCCCTCAAAACAGTATTTTCCGATCGACTCCCCGCGCAGATCAACATTGAGCCCGCGTTCCTGTTCATAATCGTCCGGATCGTAGAGGTAGTAATAAGAAGGGACGCCGGCCGCGGCCGCTTCGACAGCAACGCCGGAATAGTCCGTGACGACCGCGGAGCAGACGCCGTACCAATCGATCGTATCAAAATCCCGATCCTCGATAAGGCGTTCTTGCCCCGGCCGCGGCGCGCTTTCCGGGCCTCGCCGCCCCGAGCGGCCCCTCTGCGCGGCCCGCGCGGCCTGCTCCAACGGGTGCATCTTCAGCACAAGATTGAAGCGCTCAAAATCAAACGCGGCGATCAAATCATCCGCTTTCGCCATTCGCCCATCGCGGTAGGTCGGCGCATAAACGACGGTCGGGCGCTCCGAAAGCGCAGGATAGCGCGCTTCAATTTCCATGCGCACCGTCAAGGCTTCCCGCAATATCCCGCTCCCAACCGAATCGCCCAAATCATCCGCTTCTACCCCGGTTCCCGCTGTCGCCGCCGCCGCCATCACCGCCGCGATGTAGTCAAGCGAGGGCAGTCCGAATTTCACAAATTTCTCCGCGGGGGCTTCAAACGCCGCTTCAAAAAATGGCAGGGTGGCGTCCGCGGGGCAAAGAATATAGTCGTAGCCGCGATGTACCCGCATCGCGCGGTCAAACCCGGCCGCATGTCCGGCGGGCGTATCGACGGTCTGCCAACCGAATTTCTTGATCGCCTCGGGCGCGTGCCACAACTGCACGACCACAGTACCTTTCTTGTGCTTCAAGGCGCAAACCGCGACCGAATACCGCTCCAGTACCACCGCTTTTGAACCCGCGATGGCACACATCTGCCGCAGCAGCATACCCGCAAATACGGCGGCCCCGCCCGCGGAGCGATCCATCCGCCCCGCGATCACCGCCGCATCCATCGCGGGGCGAAGCGCCTGAGCAAGCATCGCGATATCCCGGGTCGGCGCGCCCCCCATATCCGAAATCAGCACAACCCGCGCCCTTTGCCGCACAAAGAGTTTGATCGGCCAATACACAAAATTAAGCAGCGCAACAGCGCATCTGATCAAAAAATGTATCAACACGATACCGTCATTTCGCCATAGTCTTTGACTTCGCGGCCGCAACCCCCGCCGCTTTTTCGGCGATCGCCGCGAACCCGGCTTCTTCCAGTACTTTCACCGCTTCGATCGTCGTCCCGCCCGGACTGCACACATTGATGCGCAGCTGCTCGGGGTCTACCCCCGCGTCCATATTCTCCAGTACCATCTTCGCCGCGCCGAGCGTGGACTGCGCCGCAAAAATCGTCGCCGCCTCGCGTGACATCCCGCCGGCCACGCCCGCTTTGATCAGCCCTTCGATATACATATAGGTATAAGCCGGGCTGCTGCCGCTGATCCCCGTCACGATATCCATCAGCTCCTCGGGCACCCATACCGCAATCCCGACAGAACTAAACAGGTTTTCGACCGCCGCGCCCTCGCCGTCGCTCAGACACCCGCTCGCGGCAAGCGCGCTCATCCCCTCGCCCACCATCGCGGGCGTATTGGGCATCACGCGCACGACCTTTGTCCCCGTGCCGAGCTTGTCCGTAATGAAGCGGGCGCTGACGCCGGCGGCGATCGATACAAAGATTTTGCCGCCCGCCGGTTCCGGCGATTCGATCGGCTTCAATATCTCCGCAATTTCTTCCAGTACGCCGCCGATCACACCCGGCTTCACGCAAAGCACGATCACATCCGACAATCCGCAAAGCTGCGCCAAGCTCGCCGCCGCGGAAACCCCCGGCATATGCGTGAGCGCTTCCGCCTTTGCGGTATCCGCGTCATAGACGAGTACCGCGTCCAAATACCGCCGGGACGCATCCAAACCCTGCGCCGCGGCAAAGCCCTTGATGATCGCACCGCCCATGTTGCCGGCGCCCACAAATCCAATCCTCATATCCACTCCTTTAGTTAGTTACACTTTCTCACTCCGCCAAAAACACCGTCGACGGACCGCCCGCCGCCACATCCGCCAGTACATCCGCGCGCCGCCCGTTCACAAGCAGCAACGGAATCCCGTAGGTCCCCACCGTCCGCGCCGCCGCGAGCTTGCTGTCCATGCCGCCCGTGCCGAAACTGCTCGTCCCCGCCGTATCGATCCGCGCGGCCAACGCGTCGATATCGGAAACCTCCGCGATCAGCCCCGCGCCCTCGTTCTCCTTCGGGGAACGGTCAAACACCCCGTCCACGTCGCTCATGATGATCAAAAGATCGGCATTCCAAAGATTTGCCGTCAGCGCGGCCAGATGGTCGTTATCGCCGAAACTGAACTCCCATATACTCACGCTGTCGTTCTCGTTGATAATGGGCGCCACGCCCTCGTCCAGCAGCGTGAACAGCGTATTGCGGATATTCAGCGCGCTCTGCTCGTCCGCAAAATTCTCAGCCGTGAGCAGCAGCTGCCCGACCGCCACGCCGCCCACCGCGAAATGCTTCTTGTATTCCATCATAAGCTCGACCTGCCCGACCGCGCACAAGGCCTGTTTGTAATTGATATCGCCCCGCCGGCTCTGCCGCCCGATCGCGCCCGCGCCGCTGACCCCGGCCCCCGACGAAACGACGATCACCTGCTTGCCGTCCCGCATCAGCGCCAAAACCTGCCGCACGATCCCCTCGGCCGCCGCCTTATCCAAAACACCGTCCGAACCCGCAAGCACATTGCTCCCGATCTTCAAAACGATCTTCCGGCTATTTTTCAAAACCTCCGCAGCCCTATTCATACACCCATACTCCTCCCGCGCCCGACGCGCCGCGCTATACCTTCAACTCGACCGTTTCCTCTGCCGCAATCCCCCGAATAATAGGCCGGATCCGCTTTCGCACAAACTCTGCCGTCTGCTCCGCCGCCCGCCCCGTATAAAGCTCCGGCTTCATCAGTGCTGCCGTTTCCGCATTGCCGAGCCCAAACGCAGGATCCCGCGCGATCCGCGAAAGCAAATCGTTTTCCTGCCCGCGCGCTTTCACCCGTTCCGCCGCCGCCATCGAATGCACCCGGATGCGCTCGTGCAATTCCTGTCGGTCGCCGCCCTTTTTCACCGCCGCCATCAGGATATTCTCCGTCGCCATGAACGGGATTTCCGCCATGATGTGCGCGCGGATCACCTGCCCGTTGACGACCAAGCCCGCCGAAACATTGCACAGGATGTCGATGATCGCGTCCGTTCCCATGAAGCTCTCCGGAATCACGATCCTTCGGCACGCCGAATCGTCGAGCGTCCGTTCAAACCACTGCGCCGCTTCCGTGGCCGCCGCCACCTGCGGCGTGCTCATCACATAGCGCGCAAGCGAGCACACCCGCTCGCTCCGCATCGGATTGCGCTTGTACGCCATCGCCGACGACCCGATCTGCGACTTCTCGAACGGCTCCTCGACCTCCTTCAAATGCTGCAGCAGCCGGATATCCCCGGCCATTTTCGATGCCGATTGCGCCACGCCCGACAGCGCCGACAACACCTTGAAATCCAACTTCCGCGTATACGTCTGTCCCGAAAGTTCAATAATATTTTCCATGCCGATCTTTTTCGCGACGAGTTCCTCAAGGCGCTTTACCTTCTTTGTATCGCCCTCGAACAATTCCACAAAGCTCGCCTGCGTCCCCGTCGTCCCCTTGACGCCAAGCAGCGGCAATTCCTCCGCAAGCGCTTTCACATCGAGATAGTCCAAATAGAAATCCTGAAGCCAGAGCGAAGCCCGCTTCCCCACAGTAGTCAGCTGCGCCGGCTGAAAATGCGTGAACCCCAGTGTCGGCATCTTGCGATAAGCCATCGCGAATTCCGAAAGGTTTTTCAGCAGCCGCGCCAGCTTGCCCTGCACCAAAAGGAGCGCGTCCCTCATCTGAATGATGTCCGTATTGTCCCCCACATAGGCGCTCGTCGCCCCCAGGTGAATGATGGGCGCCGCCGACTTCGCCTGAAGCCCGTACGCGTAGACATGGCTCATCACATCATGCCGCACCTTCTTCTCCTGCCGCTCCGCCGCCGCGAAATTGACCTCGTGCTCATATTTCCGAAGCTCGTCGATCTGCGCCTGCGTGATCGGAAGCCCCAGTTCCCGCTCCGCTTCCGCCAACGCGACCCAAAGCCGCCGCCAAGTTTCAAACTTCACGCGCGGCGAAAAGATCCGGCTCATCTCCGCGCTCGAATACCGGG
>JAITNA010000040.1 GCA_031290715.1 Eubacteriales Family XIII. Incertae Sedis bacterium
AGAAACCTTGTCATTCCCGCGAATGCGGGAATCCAGTGACATATTTATCTCTGGATTCCCGGGATTGCCCTGCGGGCAACTCGGGAATGACAGTATTTAGCTGACCACTGAATAGACACGATGGCGCGCGGAAGGCGTGCGGATGGCGCTTGACAATCTGATTTTGTTAGCATATGTTAACTGTTAGGACATTACTGCAATAGCAATACTATAACAACGGAGGCTATTATCGTGACCATTGATCAATTGAACCCCGGCGAGGTCGGTATTATTGAAAAGGTGGGCGGCAAAGGCGAGCTGCGGGATCGGCTGCTTGACATGGGGCTCACGCCGGGTACCGTGGTATTTTTGCGAAAGACCGCGCCGATGGGCGACCCGATACAGCTGTCGCTCCGGGGCTACGAGCTCACGATCCGCAAGGCGGACGCGGCGCGGATCGCCGTCGGCCCGCTTGCCGATCAATCGCTGAACCCTTTCAATTCTTTCAAACCTTGCAGCGGGAACTGCGCGGCTTGTTTCGAGGACGAGCCGGCCGTTCGGGAAGAGAGCTGAATATGGCGTTTCCTGAAAGCAAGCTGACCATTGCGCTCGCGGGCAATCCCAATTCGGGGAAAACGACGCTGTTCAATCAGCTCACGGGCGCCAATCAGCATGTGGGCAATTTCCCCGGCGTTACGGTGGAAAAAAAGGAGGCCGCGCTGCGGGACAACGGCGAATTTTTTCCGAGGAAAAGCGCGGGGCGGATCGTTCTTGTCGATCTGCCGGGCATTTACAGCCTATCCCCTTATTCGCAGGAGGAGATTGTGGCACGGGATTACCTTGTGCGCGAGCGGCCGAGCGCCATCATCAATGTGGTGGATGTGATGAACATCGAGCGCGGGCTCTATCTTTCGATTCAGCTCATGCAGCTCAATATCCCTATTATTATCGCATTGAATATGATGGACGAACTGCGCGAAAACCACGGGTCTGCGGACATCCCGCGGCTCTCGGCGAAATTGGGGGTGTCTGTGGTACCCATTTCGGCGTCGCACAAGGAGGGTATCGGGGAACTGCTCGAAACGGCGGTCCGGGCGGCCTTCCTGCAGCAGCGTCCGCTTGTGCAGGACTTTTGCACGGGCGCCGTACATCGCGCGATTCATGCCGTCGCGCATCTCATCGAGGACCACGCGCGGGACATCGGCGTCATGCCGCGCTTCGCCGCGACGAAAATTATCGAAAAAGACGATTTGCTGCTCGAAGCGCTCGATTTGACCGCGCATGAAAAACACACGATCGCGGAAACCATTATTGATATGAAAGACGAAACGGGCAAGGACCGGAAGGCCGCGATTGCCGACATGCGCTACGAATTCATCGGGGACGCGGTGGCGGAGTCGATTGAAAAACCGCACATGACTTTGCACCAAGACAGGAGCGCGCGGATCGACCGGCTGCTCACGAGCAAATATCTGGGCATCCCGATCTTTTTTGGAATAATGGGCGTCATTTTCTGGCTGACGTTCAGTGTGATCGGCGCGACTTTGTCCGACGGGCTCGCTTGGGTCTTTGCCGCCGCGGGGGAGGGGGTCGGCGGCGCGCTGTCGGCCGCGGGCGTCAACCCGGTAATACAGTCCTTTGTGAACGACGCTGTTTTTGCGGGAATCGGGTCTGTCATTTCTTTCATTCCGATGA
The DNA here is from genome assembly GCA_031290715.1 of Eubacteriales Family XIII. Incertae Sedis bacterium. Taxonomy (GTDB): domain Bacteria; phylum Bacillota; class Clostridia; order Peptostreptococcales; family Anaerovoracaceae; genus JAITNA01. The sequence continues at coordinate 1,675 of JAITNA010000040.1, forward strand.
TTATCGTGATGTTTTTCTTCATGTCGATCCTTGAGGACAGCGGGTATATGGCCCGCGTGGCCTTCATCATGGACAAGCTGCTGCGGAAGCTGGGGCTTTCCGGACGCAGTATCATTCCGATGATTCTCGGCTTCGGGTGCAGCGTTCCCGCAATCATGTCGGCGCGTACGCTGTCGAGCGAACGGGACCGGCGGGTGACCATTATGCTGACGCCTTTCATGAGCTGCACGGCAAAGCTGCCTATCTACGGAGTGTTCGCGGCGGCGTTATTCGCGTCCCATCGGGGGCTGATCATTTTGTCGCTGTACGTCATGGGCGTCGTCGTCGCGGTCGTCGTGGGCGTCGTACTCAATCGCTTCATTTATAAAGGCAAGCCGGTTCCTTTCATAATGGAATTGCCGACGTATCGGCTGCCGAATTTGAAAACGGTGGGAATCCTGCTTTGGCACCGGACAAAGGATTTCCTGCAGCGCGCTTTCACGGTCATCTTTGTCGCGACCATCGTGATCTGGTTCCTGCAGTCCTTCGATGTGCGGCTCAATCCCGTCGACTATGCCGGCGGCAGTATGCTCTCGCTCATCGGGGACTTCATCGCGCCCGTATTCACGCCGCTCGGATTTGGGACGGGAATCTGCGCGACGGCGATCATTGCGGGCTTCATCGCGAAGGAAACCGTCGTCAGCAGTTTCGCCGTTCTGACCGGCGTCCCGTCGGCGCTGGCTTTGCAGACGGCGCTGCCGGAGTATTTCACGCCGCTTTCGGCCTACAGCTTCCTCGTATTTTGCCTGTTGTACACGCCTTGCGTGGCGGCGATCAGCGTCGTCGGGAAAGAGCTCGGGAGCGCGTTCGCGTCGTTCAGTTTGATCCTGCGGCAGACGATTATCGCTTGGGTTGCCGCGTTCATTGTCTACCGGATCGGGCTGCTGTTTCTTTGACATGATGGGATTATATTCAAATAATGTAAAATAATTGAAATAATTACCAGTTGACAGCGAGCGCCGACGCCCGTATAATGAGAAACGTTCCGCTCGAAAGCGGGTGGGATAGTTGCGGTCTGAAAACGGCCGTAGCGGGCACCTTCAAAACTTCATAGTGCAGAGATTTGGTCATAAAAATCAAGGGCGCGAGCCTGAGATATGACTGGATCCGTCGTTTTATCACAACCCGTGATAAGACGGCAAAATGTACAAGATACTATGCAAATAGCAAGCAAAAGCGGTAAACTCCAACCGGCTAAAGCCGGGGAGTTCTCGCATGACACCTACCGGCAATTCACTGCGTGAATTGGGTTAGGGGTTCATATTGTGAGTTTTTTGTGTAGGGTCTACTACAATTCCAGCAAACAATAATTCGTGGAAACACGAAACAAACAAAACGCGAAAACGTTTTGAATGAGTTTAGACTCAAACAGATTTTAGCTTCCGGCGAAAGCCGGGGGATAAGATACCATTACTTAAGAGTTTGATCCTGGCTCAGGATGAACGCTGGCGGCGTGCCTAACACATGCAAGTCGAGCGAGAAGCTGATGTGCGAAGCCTTCGGGCCAAACT
>JAITNA010000109.1 GCA_031290715.1 Eubacteriales Family XIII. Incertae Sedis bacterium
AGCCTGTACCCTTGTGATTTCAATGACTACAGGCTTTCTGCTCGTTTACAAGTGTCAAAGACGGGAGTATAGCACACGAGATTGAAAAATCAACGCTTCAAAGTAGAAATAGTAGTTGAGTTGATCGGCTGAGTTGATCGGCAATATTGTATTATTGTATTTGAGCCGCAACGGCTCAGCCCCAGTCCGGCACGTCGTTATAGTCCCCTTTGTTGAGCCAGCGGTTTGGGTTGAGGTCGGCCGGGATGAAACCGTTGATGACGTCGAGTATGGGATTGTTTCGGTAGATGAGCTCGGCGACGACGGACTCGTCCATCTCCCGCTCGACGAAGTCGTGCGCGTTTGCGCTCATGGTATAGGAGAGCGGCATCAGCAGCGCAAAGAGTACGAGAATGGCGATAATGCTCTGAAACAGCCCGAACAGCAGCCCCACAAAACCGTCGACACCGCCGATGAATCCATCGTGATATTTCCGGGAGAGAAGCAGTGTCAATACGAAAAGGATGAGTTTGATTCCGATAATAATGCCGACAAAGACGAATACCGTGAAGGCGTGGTCCGTGATTTTGCCTGCCGCTTCGGACGCCAATGCCCCGCCGATATTGTCGAGGGCGCTGCCGAAGTCGCCGGGCAGACTGCCTGTGACACCGCCCGTATAGCGGTCGACGAAGGAAAGGCAGACCTGGAGGATACGGTCGTGAACGCTGTCAAAAAATTTTGTATGCTCCAGTACCCACGCTTCGACTTTTTCATGGAAGAAGAAAGCGACGGCGACGGCGCCGATCCACCCGCCGATGCGCGAGAGGGAAATAAGGAAGCCGCTTCGGAACCCGAATACGGCGCACGCTACGACAATGACAATCATCAAAACATCAAAAAACAACGGTGGTCTTGCTCCTCTCCGCGTCAACGGTTTGTACAGCCAATATCAGTATAACAGAAAAACCGATGGGGGAATCGACAAATTTGACAAAAAAATATCGGGAATGGTCTTGACAAAAAGAATGAAGTCTATAAAATAAGTATTAGCACTCACCAATTGTGAGTGCTAACAAAATATTAAACTATCGAAAGGAGTTCAGAGAGATGAGTTTTGGAATCAAACCGATCAACGACTATGTCGTCATCAAGCTGGTCGAAGCGGAGGAAAAGACCAAAGGCGGCATCATCCTCACCGGCAACGCGAAGGAAAAGCCCCAGGTCGCGGAAGTGATCGCGGTCGGCCCCGGGACGGAGGAAGTGAAGATTGTCGTCAAGCCGGGCGAAAAGGTGATTTTCAGCCCCTACGGCGGTACGGAAGTCAAGTACGGCGGCGAAGAGTACAAGGTTCTCAAGCAGGAGAACATCTACGCGGTCGTCGATTAGTCTACAGGAAAAGGAGTGAATCATCAAATGGCAAAAGAAATCAATTTCGGCGAGGACGCCAGAAGAAAGCTGCAAGCGGGCGTGGATCAGCTTGCGAACACCGTCAAGATTACGCTCGGGCCCAAGGGCAGAAACGTACTGCTTGACAAGAAATACGGATCACCGCTCATCACGAACGATGGCGTAACGATCGCGAAAGAGGTCGAGCTTGAGGACGCTTATGAGAACATGGGCGCGCAGCTTGTGAAAGAAGTCGCCACAAAGACGAACGATATCGCGGGCGACGGTACGACGACGGCGACGCTGCTCACGCAGATTATCGTCAGCGAAGGATTCAAGAACGTCGCGGCGGGCGCGAACCCGATGATCCTCAAAAGGGGCATTCAGGGCGCAACGGACATCGCGGTCAAAGAACTGAAGAAGAGCGCCAGCAAGGTTGACACGCCGGAGAAGATCGCGCAGGTCGGCGCGGTGTCGTCCGGGGATGAAGAAATCGGCGGCATGATCGCGGAAGCCATGCAAAAGGTCGGCAAAGACGGCGTGATTACGGTCGAGGAAAGCAAGTCCACGGACACCGCGCTCGAGGTCGTTGAGGGCATGCAGTTTGACCGCGGCTATGTGTCCGCTTATATGGTCACCGATACGGAGAAAATGGAAGCGGTTCTGGAGAATCCCTACATCCTCCTTACGGACAAGAAGCTGTCCAACATTCAGGAGATTCTGCCCATTCTCGAGCAGATCGTGCAGCAGGGCCGCAAGCTCCTCATTATCGCGGAAGATATCGAGGGTGAAGCGCTCACGACCATTATCGTGAACAAACTCAAAGGAACCTTTGATTGCGTGGCCGTCAAGTCGCCGGGCTTCGGCGACAGGAGAAAGGCTATGATGGAGGACATCGCGACCCTCACGGGCGGCTCCGTCATCTCCGAGGAAGTCGGCTACGACCTCAAGGAAGCCACGCTCGATATGCTCGGTACGGCAAGCACCGTGAAGATCGACAAGGAGAACACCACCATCATCGGGGGCGCGGGTACAAAGAAAGAGATTAACGCGCGTATCGGCGCCATCAAGAATCAGATCGACGTCACGACTTCGGAATTCGACAAAGAGAAGCTGCAGGAACGTCTTGCGAAGCTTTCGGGCGGCGTGGCTGTGATCAAGGTCGGCGCGGCGACGGAAACCGAGCTCAAGGAGAAGAAGCTCCGCATGGAGGACGCGCTCAACTCCACGAAAGCGGCTGTTGAGGAAGGCATCGTATCCGGCGGCGGCGTCGCGTTTGTCAATATTATTCCGGCTGTCGCAAAGTATGTGTCGACGCTGTCGGGCGATATGAAAACAGGCGCGGCCATCATCGAGCGCGCGCTTGAAGAGCCGGTGCGCCAAATCGCGGAGAACGCGGGCCACGAAGGCAGCGTCGTCGTGGCGAAAGTCAAGGAGAGCAAGAAGGGCATCGGATTCAACGCGGCGAACGAGAAGTATGAGGATATGCTCAAAGCCGGTATCGTCGATCCGCTGAAGGTCGCGCGCTTCGCGCTGCAAAACGCGGCGAGCGTCGCTTCGATGCTGCTGACGACAGAGTCCTGCGTCGTGGAAGCGAAAGCGGACGAACCCATGATGCCGGGCGGCGGCGGCATGGGCGGCATGGGCGGTATGGGCGGCATGATGTAAGCGCCCGGCGCCCGCAAAACGATTGAACGATTAAACGATTGAACGAAAAGGGGCCGCCCCGGTTGGGGCGGTTCCTTTTTTGAGAAGGAGGGCGAACGATGGCTACGGTGAGGGCGTTTCGGGCAATCAGGCCCGCAGAGGGTGCGGCGGCGAGGGTGGCGGCGTTGCCTTACGATGTGATGAGCGCGGCGGAAGCGCGGGAGATGACGCGGGGCGATGAGCTGTCTTTCCTGCACGTTGACAAGGCGGAGATCGACCTTGACCCGGCTATGGACCCCTACAGCGACGCGGTCTACGCGAAAGCGAAATCCAATCTGGATCGGCTGATTCGGGAGGGCGCGCTTTTCCGCGACGCGGACGAGGTTTTTTATATCTACAAGCTGACGATGGACGGCAGGGAGCAGGCCGGCTTTGTGGGCTGCGCGTCGGCTGACGATTATCTTGAAAATCGCATTCGGAAGCACGAATTCACGCGCGCCGACAAGGAGCGGGACCGCATTCGCCACGTAGACACGCTGAACGCCAACACGGGCCCGATCTTTCTCGCGCACCGCGCGGAGGGCGCGCTCTCGCGGATCGCCGCCGCGTGGATGGCTTCCCACGACCCGATCTACGATTTTACCGCGGACGGCGGTGTGCGCCATACCGTCTACCGGATCGGCGATCCGGCCGAAAATGAGCGAATTACCGCCGCGTTTGCGGACGTTCCCGCGCTGTACATCGCGGACGGCCACCACCGCTGCGCTTCGGCTGTGCGCGTGGCGCAGCTGCGCCGCGCGGCGAATCCGGGCTATACGGGCGATGAAGAATTCAATTTTTTCCTCGCGGTCATCTTCCCGGCCGATCAATTGGCGATCATGGATTACAATCGTCTGCTCAAGGATATGAACGGGCTTGACGAAAAATCACTTTTTGCCGAAATCGAAAAGAGTTTTGATGTCAGCAAAGCGGCATCGCCCGTTCATCCGGCGGCGCGCCATGAATTCGGGATGTGCCTTGCGGGGGAATGGTACCGGCTGAAAGCGCACAGCGGGTTGATCGATGAAACAGACCCCGTACAGCGGCTCGATGTGTCCATTTTGCAGCGGCTTCTGCTCGCCCCCGTGTTCGGCATTGAGGACCCCCGGACGTCGGACCGTATTGATTTTGCGGGCGGGATTCGCGGGCTTGAATATCTCGAAGCACGCGTGCGGGACGATATGAAGGCCGCGTTCTCCCTGTATCCGACAGCGATGGACGAGCTGATGGACATCGCGGACGCGGGCGAGGTGATGCCGCCGAAGAGTACGTGGTTTGAGCCGAAGTTGTTGAGCGGGTTGTTCATCCACGAGTTATAGGAAAAAAATTAGGAAAAAAATTTGGCTTGTTTTTGCGTCGGCTCTTGAATGGGGGGCGGCAATCGGGTATTATTATTATAATAGCAGCGGCGTAAATCATCGGAGTTCGTTGGCAACGGGCTTTTGTATGGAAATTCAGAAAGACAGGAATGCACAGTAGACTTTGTATATGATGGGATTTTCGAGAAACCGGCCTGAATGCAGGCTCGGTTTTTTTCCTTATATATGGAGAAACGGCGAAACGCAGGGAGGCCGAATTCATGACGAAATATGTATTTGTGACGGGCGGCGTGGTGTCCGGGCTCGGGAAGGGCATTACGGCTTCGGCGCTCGGCAGGCTGCTGAAGGACTGCGGCCTCAAGGTGACGGCGCAAAAGCTTGACCCGTATATCAATGTCGATCCCGGCACGATGAACCCGATCGAGCACGGGGAGGTGTTCGTCACGGAGGACGGCGCGGAAACGGACCTTGACCTCGGGCATTATGAGCGTTTTATTGACGAGGACCTCAACAAATACTCCAATCTGACGACGGGCAGGGTCTACTGGAACGTGCTGCAAAAGGAGCGGAAAGGCGAGTACCTCGGGCAAACGGTGCAGGTCATCCCGCACATCACGAATGAGATCAAGAATTTCATCTATACGGCGGCCAAGACGGGCGGCGCGGATGTGGTGATCACGGAGATCGGCGGGACGACGGGCGACATCGAATCGCTGCCTTTCCTCGAAGCGGTCCGGCAGCTCGGCGCGGAGGTCGGACACGAAAATTGCATTTTCATCCATGTGACGCTCGTGCCTTACCTCTACGCGACCCACGAATACAAGAGCAAGCCGACGCAGCATTCCGTCAAGGAATTGCAATCGCTCGGCATTTTCCCCGACATTATCGTGATTCGGTCGGAGGGCCATGTCGGCGAGGATATCAAGCGCAAAATCGCGTTGTTTTGCAATGTGAAACCGGACAGCGTGATCGAGAGCAGCAACATCCCGCTCCTCTATGAAGCGCCGTTGATGTTCGAGAACCAGAATTTCAGCGGGATTGTCCTGAAGCACCTCGGCATCGAGGCGGGCCCGCCGGAATTGTCCGACTGGAAAAGCATGCTTGCGCGTGTGGCGTCGCGGGATAAGTGTATCAAGATCGGCCTTGTCGGCAAGTATACGAAGCTGCACGACGCTTACTACTCCGTCGCGCAAGCGCTCGCCCACGCCGGATATGAGATCGGCGCGGAGGTGGGGATCGAGTGGATCGAGTCGGAAACCATCAATCGCAATACGGTTCACGAGGTTCTCGGCGACTGCGACGGCGTGCTTGTGCCGGGCGGATTCGGGGAGCGCGGCATCCACGGCATGATTGAAGCTTGCAAGTACGCGCGGGAAAACAACATCCCCTATCTGGGCATCTGCCTTGGTATGCAGGTCGCCGTTATCGAGCTGGCCCGGAATGTGCTCGAGCTCGCGAGCGCCAATTCCACGGAGTTCGACGCGCAGTCGGCCCATCCCGTGATCGCGCTCATGGCCGATCAGCACGGGAATATCCCCAAGGGCGGGACCATGCGGCTCGGGGCCTATCCCTGCGTGATTCGCGGGGGCTCGGGCATGTCCGGCGCCTACGGGCAGGAGGAAATCGCGGAACGCCATCGGCATCGTTACGAATTCAATAACGAGTATCGCGAAGCGGTTGAGAACGCGGGTATGAATATTGCGGGGCAGTCGCCGGACGGCCGGCTTGTCGAAGCGGTCGAAATTCCCGCAAACGATTTTTTCATCGGGGTGCAGTATCATCCCGAGTTCAAGAGCCGCCCCAATCGGGCGCACCCTTTGTTCCGGGAGTTCACGCGCACGGCGATGAACAAGAAATATGAAAAGTAAAGCGGGCCCGACAAGTATGGAGTATCAAATGGGATGTGAAGCGGCATGTACGGCGGATTGTACAGCGGATGGTAAAGCGGATTGTATGACGGATTGCGGTGTTATAGATTGTGTAATGGACGGCATGCCGGATCAATTGCATGAAGAGTGCGGTGTATTCGGGATTGCCGGGGCGCATGGCACGGCGGAAAGCACAGACAGCTCCGAAGCGGCGGTATCGGCCTTTATGGGGCTGTTTTCCCTGCAGCACAGAGGGCAGGAAGCTTGCGGCATCGCGGTCAACGACGCGGGCGTCATTTCTTGCCACAAGGGTCAGGGGCTGCTCATGGAGGTGTTCAACGACAAGAAGCTTGCGGTCCTGAAAGGGCGGTCCGCCATCGGCCATGTGCGCTACAGCACGACGGGGGACTCGATCGCGGAGAACGCGCAGCCGATTGCCGTCAGCCACATCAAGGGAAATTTGGCCATCGCGCACAACGGCAATTTGGTCAACGCGGGGGCGCTGCGTCAAGAGATTGAGCTTCAGGGCGGCATCTTTCACAGCACCGGCGACAGTGAGATTATTGCCTACACCATCGTCCGCGAACGTATCGGCAGCGCGTCGATTGAAGAGGCTGTCCTAAAGACGATGCACCGCATACACGGGGCTTATTCTCTCCTCGCCATGAGCCCGAGAAAGTTGATCGCCGCGCGGGACCCGAACGGTTTTCGCCCGCTATGCGTCGGCAAGATAGACGACGACTATCTTTTCGCGTCGGAAACCTGCGCGATAGACGCGGTCGGCGGGAAGTATATCCGCGATGTCGAGCCGGGCGAGATCATCGTGGTGGAGGACGGGAAGCTGACGTCCATCGACTCGGGGCTCCCCGTACAGCGTTCTTTTTGCAGCTTTGAATTCATCTATTTCTCAAGGCCCGACAGTATCATATCCGGGATCGGCGTCGATTGGGCGCGGCGCGAGATGGGCCGCGCGCTCGCCCGCGAATGCGGCGCGGACGCGGATATCGTGGTGGCCGTCCCCGACTCCGGGCTCAGCGCCGCGCGCGGGTACGCCGAAGAATCAGGTTTGCCGAATACGACGGGCCTTATTAAAAACAGATACATCGGACGGACTTTCATTCAGCCGACGCAGGGCCGGCGGGAACGCGATGTCAGGCTCAAACTCAATCCGCTGTCCGCTAACGTCAGCGGGAAGCGGGTCGTCCTCATAGACGACAGCATTGTGCGCGGGACAACGTCGGCGCTGATCGTATCCGCGCTCAGGGATGCCGGCGCGACGGAGGTACATCTTCGGTCGTCCGCGCCGCCGTTCCGCTATCCGTGCTATTTCGGGACGGATGTGCCGGACCGCGACCATCTGATCGCCGTGGGCCGCACGGAGGAGGATCTCGCCAAGCTGCTCGGCGCGAACTCCGTGGCCTACCTTTCCGACGAATCCCTGTCGCGGATTCTCGAAGGGGCGGGCTGCCCGATCTGCAAGGCCTGCTTCACGGGCAAATACCCGATCGATCCGCCGCCGGAGCCGGATGAAGGGGCTTTTCAGCGGCCCATTCGTATGATTTGATTTTTTTGGCGCTTGCCGCCGGATGCCGAGGACGCCGACAACCAAAAGACCCGCTCGATGAAGGAGCGGGTCTTTTGGTCGTCTAAACCATTTATGAGAGAGGAGGATATGGTTTACAAATTGAATGCCTGATCGAGGTCGGCGATGAGGTCGTCTGCGTTCTCAATGCCGATGGACAGGCGTACGGTATTCGGGTAGATGTATTGTTCGATGAGCTCGGATTCGCTGAGCTGCGAATGCGTTGTACTCGCGGGGTGGATAACGAGCGACTTGGCATCCGCCACGTTGGCGAGCAGCGAGTAGATTTCGAGCCTGTCGATGAAGGCCTTTGCGTCGGCTTCGCTGCCGTCGATCTCGAAGGTGAATACGGACCCCGCGCCTTTCGGGAAATACTTCTTGTAGAGCGCGTTGCTCGGCTCGCTTTCGAGCGAGGGATGATGGATCGCCTTGACCTTCGGCTGTGTTTTCAGATAGTCGATAATCTTCAGCGTGTTTTCGATGTGCCGTTCGACCCGGAGCGAGAGGGTCTCAAGTCCTTGAAGAAGCAGGAAAGCGTTGAATGGGGCGATGGTTGAGCCGGTATCCCTTAAGAGGATCGCTCTGATACTCGTCACAAAGGCTGCAGGGCCGACGGCATCATAGAATACTACCCCATGGTAGCTTTCGTTCGGCTCGGTGAGCTGCGGGAATTTACCACTTGCTTTCCAGTCAAACTTTCCGCTTTCAACGATGAGACCCCCAAGCCCGGTTCCGTGACCATTGATGAATTTGGTCCCGGAATGGACTACGATGTCAGCACCGTAATCGATAGTGTTGATGAGATTCGGCGGCGTGAACGTAGCGTCGATCACGAGCGGAATCCTATGGCTGTGCGCCAGATTCGCCAAATACTCGAAGTCCGCGACATTGGAATTCGGATTGCCGAGCGTTTCGGCAAAAATAGCTTTCGTATTGGGCCGGACAGCGGCGGCAAACGCCTCTTTCCATCCTGTTTTCTCGGGATCGACAAAAGTCGTATCGATGCCGAAATTCGGGAACGTATGCTTCATCAGATTGTAGGTGCCGCCGTAGATCGTGCTTTCGGATACGATGTGGTCCCCTTTTTTGGCCAAAGCTTGGAATGTATAAGTAAGCGCGGCCGCGCCGGATGCCACGGCCAATCCCGCCGCGCCGCCCTCAAGCGCCGCGATCCGTTCCTCAAGGACGCCCTGCGTCGGATTCGTGAGCCGGCTGTAGATGTTTCCGGCGTCCGTCAGCGCGAAACGCCCGGCGGCCTGCGCGGTATCCGCGAATACATAGGCGGTGTTCTGATAGATAGGTACGGCGCGCGCCCCCGTCGCCGGATCGGGATTTTCCTGCCCGATATGTACCTGCTTTGTTTCAAACTTCCATTTTGATGTGTCCTTGATACCCGCCATTGTTTGTTACCTCCTAAGATGATTTCTGCGCAGCTCTGCGTATTTGCCATAATACATATAAATCATATATGTATTATATGATAATATAATTATATAATCGCCTAGGCCCGCTTGTCAACATTTATTTTATATTGCCCGGGATTGCCTTTTTTCGCGGCTGTGTATATAATCCACCATGAAAGCATATTCCGTATCGGCGCGGCGGTTTGAAAAAAGGGTTTGAAAAAAGTTTTCATTTTTTTCATTTTGAAGCAGTAATTCGCGCAGTAAATGTATCTGTTATTATCGGGGAAAGAAATTTGGCGGAACAACAAATCATAGAGCTTGCTCGGAAGGCAAAGAACGGGGACAGAGAAGCATTCGAGGAACTTTGCAGGCACAAAACGCGGAGCGTGGTTTTCAACGCGCTCGCTTATGTGAAAAACCTGTCTGACGCGGAGGACATCGCGCAGGAGGTTCTCATGCTGATGTTCCGCAGTATCCATACATTGAAAGAGCCGGAAACGATCGATATATGGATTTTGCGCATTATCCAAAACAAATGCAAACGCTTCCTTGATCAGAATCGCAAATACGCCGCCAACCTCGACATCGACGATGAGATGATCGTGGCGGAGGAGGAGAAAAAGGAATTTTTGCCCGAAGCTTACGCGCAGGACAAGGATTTAAGACACAGGCTGTATGAGATCGTGATGAGTTTGCCGGAGAAACGGCGCGAAGCCGTCGTCATGTACTATTATGACGATTTGAGTACGAAAGAGATTGCCGAAGTTACCGGAACCTCGGTACAAAATGTCACATCAAGCATTACGAGAGCGCGGAAGATGATCAAAGAGGAAATAGAAAAATTGAACGCCGGAGATTTGAAGGCCCTTTCCGGCATGGCCGCGGCGACATCTGTCCTCGGGCGCGCGCTCAAAGACGAAGCGCTGCTCAGCGTCCCCGAAAAATCGGTAATCTCTGTTCAAGAGAAGGTCTTTGCGACTGTCAAAATAATGGAGCCGGGCAGTGCGGCGGCGGCGGGGAAAGCGGGAATCGCGGCGGGAAAAGGCATCGCGTTCATCGTTTCCGCTGTGATTGTCGTCTGCGGCGTCGTGACCGGCGTTACGCTTTATTCCCTGTCGGGCTCGCAGCCCGCCCCCGCCCCGCCCGCGGCCGCGGAGGTCGACACGGACGGGGAGATCGTTTTTTCGGGCGGGTACGGCACGGACGGCCACATCAATCCCTCGGGCGCCGAGGTTGCGGACTGCGATATCGAGATCGCGAAAACGACATGGACAATTGCGGACGAATCAGGCGCCGTCTTCGACCGCGGAGAGGGAACAGACCTGTCCGCGTCGCTGAACGCCATGATCGAAAACGGGCAGCCGGGCAAATATCTGCTGAAATACCGGCTGACCGACAAAGAAGGCAACGTCCTCATCAAACAAAG
>JAITNA010000142.1 GCA_031290715.1 Eubacteriales Family XIII. Incertae Sedis bacterium
TTCATCTGCGCCCACGTGCCCTTGACCTTGCCGTACATCTTCGCTTGCTTGTCCTTCGCGATGCCCATACCGGACTCCGCGACGAGTTTTTCGCCGAATTCGAGCGCGACCTCGGGGACCGTCAGCGCGTACGCGATCGCTTCGCACAGCTCGTCGACCCGCTCCTGCGAATAACCCTCCGCGATCTTTTGCGCCGCCCGGCCCTTTGCCACCAAATCCGCTACATATGCCTCATAATTCAAATCCGCCATTGCTCCCGTTTTCCTTTCTTTCTTCAAACCCGCTCAAAAAAATTTCTCAATTCTCGAACCGCGCCGCGCCCCTGCCATCGCAAAAAGCGCCTGCGCCTGTTCTGTCAATATGTATAAAGCAACAATGGTGCCAACTCGCAATTTTTTTGGAATAATAATTTTCACGCCCGTATTTTCAACGTTTCGCGGGCCTATTCTCCCGCTTTTCGTCTGCGGCCGGTTCGCGCCGATGATACGTTTTCGTATCAAAAACTCGCCAAACATTCAAAACTTCAATATTTTTACAATGTAATCCGCATAGAATCCCGCTATTGCAAGAAGAACAAAGAAGTGATACAATACTGTATACGCGATACACAAACGTATCACAGCGGAAGCATAGTCATGAGGTGATCCGATGTCCGATTATTACGATACCGAAAATGTTCCCCTGTCAAAAGCGGAACTGCTGCGCGTCCTCGATACGGTGGACGACGCGGTTTTTGTCGACGACGCGGCGGGCAATACGCTGTGGATCAATACCGCCTGCGAATCCCTTTTCGAGATTGAGCGGGAGAAGGTGGTCGGCGTCAATGTCGACGATCTGGAAAAAGACGGCATTTTCACCTCGTCCGTCGCGAAGATGGTGATCGAAACGGGTCTGCATTCCGACCTCGTCCATCAGAACAAAAGCGGCAAACGTATCCTGTCCACGGGCGTCCCTGTCGCGGACGAAAACGGCGGGATTCACTTCATTATTACCACATCGCGCGACATCACGGAGCTTGCCGAACTCGAGAGCAAACTCGAAGCCGCGCGGGACGCCTTGAAAGAACTCGCGGGCGACAGCGGCTTTGCGGCCGCGGACGTGATCGCCATCAGCCCGGCCATGCGGGACGTAATGAAGCTCGTCAAACGGCTCACCGAACTCGACAGCACCGTTCTCATCACAGGCGAATCGGGGGTGGGCAAGGGTGTGATCGCCGAGGTACTGCACCGTTACAGCGCGCGGCGCGGCCGGCCGTTCGTCCGGATCAACTGCGGGGCCATTCCCGAAAACCTGATCGAAACGGAACTCTTCGGCTACGAGGGCGGGGCGTTCACGGGGGGCCGCAAGGAGGGCAAGCCGGGGCTTTTTGAGATCGCGGACGGCGGCTCGCTCTTCCTCGACGAGATTTCCGAATTGCCGCTCAAGCTGCAGGTCAAGCTGCTTCAGGTGATTCAGGAACGGGAAATTGTCCGCGTGGGCGGCGTCAAACCCATCAAGGTCGACGTCCGTATCGTCTCCGCGTCGAACAAGGACCTCTACACCGAGGTGATCGCCGGGCGCTTCCGCGAGGATTTGTATTATCGTTTGAACGTCGTTCCGATCTACATCCCGCCGCTGCGTGAGCGCAAGGAAGACCTCGCTCCGTTCATCGCTTCCTTCCTTGAAAAATACAACGCGCAGATGGGGGAAAGCAAAAGGATGTCCGCGGATGCCCTCGCCCTGCTCTCCGAATACGCGTGGCCGGGCAATGTGCGCGAGCTTCAAAATATCGTCGAGCGCCTGATCATCACGACCCGCGGCACGTTCATTCAGCCGGAGGATTTGCCCGGATTCATCCGCGAAAGCCGCGGTGCGCCCTTTCTTCGCGCGTCGTCGAATGGGGGGGGCATCATGTCCGCAAGCGGGATATATATAGAAGGGATGTCCGCGGGAGGATTTTCCCCGGAAACGGATTCGCTGAAAAACGCGGTGGACGCCTACGAATCCGCAATCCTTCAAAACGCGAAAGCACGCTTCGGCTCCACAAGGGCCATCGCGAAAGCGCTCGGCGTAACGCAGCCGACCATCGTACGGAAAATGCAAAAATACGGAATCGAAGCAAGGGGCTGAACTGAAAAACGGCTACTCCGTGTAGTGGCTCTCCTCGAAGAAGGTCCCCCAGTTGACCGCCTTCCCCTCGGCAGCGTACTGCGCTTGCAGATCGAAGTAATCCCCGATGATTTCACGGGCTACGGGCGCCGCGTTCAGGGATGTACCGCCCTGTACGAGCAGCACAGCGACGGCAATCTGCGGATCCTCGGCGGGAGCGAGCGCGACGACCCACGCGAAATTATCGTATGTCCCTTTGAACATATCGAGCCTGTCGCTGTTGAAACTGCGTCCGGAGAGGTTGAGCACGGCCCGGCGAACCGCGTTGTTGGGGCTGTCGTAGATCGTCGGGAACTCCTCCATCAGCCGGTACATCTCCGCCGCGACGTCGTCCCAATTCAGCGCCGGATTGATCACGCCGAGGTGCTCCTGCATGTAGGCGACTTCGTCGGGCGGGTTGATCCGCCCCGCCCTTTCGGCCGTTCCGGTCTTGCCGATGGTCGTCACGGGCAGGCTGCGAAAGCTGCCGAGCGTACCGCCCGACACGACGCGGCCCATGGCTGTCCGCACGTTCACCAGATTTTCGGGATTCGTGATGTTGGCGGGCGTACCGGGCGCGCGCGCGACCTCGCCCTGACTTTCTGTCGCCTTGATCAGGCTAAGGCTGTTTTTCGTACCGCCGTTGCCGAGCGTCGCCATGTACTGCGCCATCTGCAGGGGCGTGAACGCGTTTTCGCCCTGCCCGATCGCAATATTCAGCGCGTCACCGTCCGACCACTGCGCAAAATTGTAGTAACTGTATTTGCAGTTCTCGGCCACGGCCTGAACCTCGTCCTCTTTCACGCCGAGCTTCAGCATACGCTCTTTGAGATCGGCGACCGAAGGGTTCTCCTCGGCCCAGCCCGCGATTTCCGAAATGCTTTCCAAGACCTTTTCCTTGTTCTTCAGCGCGGCTTCCGTGAAAATATACTCGCATTGCCCGATGAGATAATTGCGCAGCAACGCTTCCGTACCCGCGAGTTTCTTTTCCGCGGTCGGCGCGCCGACCACCGTTTCCTCGATCTCAATATCCGACTCGATACCGAGCCCAAATTGTTTCGCGTAATCCGTAATTTTGTCGATGCTAATGTTGTCCTTGTATCCAATGTCCGTGCCGCCGCGCGACCAGTCCCGCCCGGTCGCTACATCGTAGAAATAGAAATTGCACGATACCTGCATGGCCGTGTAGAGATTGACCGAACCGTGCGAGCCAAGACAGCTGAATACATGATCCCCGACCTTGACGGAATGCGCGTCGTAAAGCAATTGGGTGGGGCTGAGCCCGGATTCGAGCGCGCTGATCGCCACCATCGGCTTGAACGTGGATCCCGGCTGCACCGCCGCGCTCGTCGCCCAGTTGTACAGCGGCCGGGGGGACAGCGGATCCCTGGGATTTTCCCCCTGCAACGCGTTCCAATCGGCAAGCGATATGCCCTCGGCAAACAAATTGGGGTCGAATTCGTCGCTGTTGACCAAGGCGAGCGGTTCGCCCGTTTTGACATCAAGGATGGCGGCGGCGGCCACATCGCAGTTCGCGCGCTTTGACATGCTGACATTTCCGAAACGGCTCTCGTAGACGCTGCCCGTACTCACGGCCTCGATCCCGCGCAGCAGGTCGTCTTTCACCTGTTTTTCCAGATTGATATCAATCGTGAGCGCAATGTCCTCCCCCTTCTTCGCCTTCACCTCTTCGCCGATTGTTTGAATAATGGTGCCGTATTTGTCGATTTGCACCGTTTTTGACCCATAGGTCCCGTGCAGGATGTCCTCTTGGCTTTTCTCAATTCCGTAAAGCCCGATCATATCCGACGGCCTGTAGCCGAGCTCTTCAACGTAGGCTTCCTTGTCCTCGTCGCTGATTCGTCCCATATATCCGATGATATGGCTGGCGGCTTCGCCCTCCGGATAATACCGCACCCACTCCGTCAGGACGCTCGCGCCGCTCAGATTGTGCAGATTTTCTTCAATCTCGACGACGGTTTCCTGCTTGATATTCGACGCGACTTTGGACGGCATATAGCGCATGAATCCCGAGGTGCTCAACTCGTAGCGAACCGCGAGGATTTTGGCGGCCATCTCCGCGTCCGTCACGCCGAACCATTTTTTGATCGCTTCAAACGCGGTCCGCGCGTCTGTATGCGCGTCCGTAATGCCGAAGGATTCCAAAAACTTCTTCTTGCTCCATTGCTCTTTGTATTCGATCTCGCTCGCGACGACAATCGGAGGATAGACCCCGTGCTTGTCCATGAGCTCCCGCTGCGCGTCAAAGCGGTCAAGCCCCTCCTCGATATTATAGCGGCGCCGGATTTCGTCAAAAGCCTGCTCCGCCGTGTACTCCGCGGGAATCTGCTGCTGCTCGAGCCAGAGCGCCAGCTCTGTATCGTAGGTGTAATAATACCCCCCGTCCTCCGAAATGCGAATCGGGAAATTGTCCGTCCACGTTTCCCCGTGTTTTTCAAGGATGGCGATAAGCTTTGCCGCCGATTCGTTGGTCTGCGCGGCCGTCATATCGTTTCGCGAGAAATTGACCGTATACACCAAGCGGTTGCCCGCGAGCAGGACGCCGTTGCGGTCGAAAATCTCCCCGCGCGGCGCGTCCGTCAAAATCTGCCGGACCGTATTCTCCGTCGCCTCGGCCGACCACCTGTCGCCCTCGACGCCGATAATCTGAAACAGCCGCAAGCCAAGGAGCGCAAGCAGAAGCGAGAAAAAAATAAGCAATATATTATTGCGGCTTTTGTACCAAACCAAAATATAACCATTCAAACGGCACCTAATTGATATAACGGAATACACCCTTAACGACGCCGAGTATCTGCACATCCTTGACGATGATGGGGCTGTACGCCGTATTCTCCGGCTGCAAACGCACCTTCCCATCCTCTTTGTAATACGTCTTGACCGTGGCTTCCGATTCAAAGCCCTGCAGCATCGCCACGACAATCTCCCCGTTGTTTGCGTTCGGCTGCTGGCGCACGAGAATCTTGTCGCCGTCAAAAATACCCGCTTCGATCATGCTGTCCCCGCGCACAGTGAGCATGAAATTGTCGCCTTTCGCGTATTCGGCCGGAACCGGAAAATACGCTTCGATGTTTTCTTCGGCGGTGATGGGCGTACCGGCCGCGATATGTCCGACGACGGGGATATCAAGAACGTCCTCCCGCGTCAGATCGACATTGGACGAACCCTTGCCTTTCAAACGGTCGCTGAAAGAAATCGCCCGCGGCTTGGCCGGGTCTTTCTTGATATAGCCCTTGATTTCAAGCCTTGCAACATCCTTGTGTACGGTCGATGTCGATTTGATATTCAGCGCCGTGCAAATCTCCCGAACCGTAGGCGGATAGCCTTTTTTCGTCGTTTCTTTCTTCATGAAATCGTAAATCTTCTGTTCTCTCGGTTTCAACTGTTCCATGGTGCTCCTCCTTGACAGCGGGCGCGAACTGATCTTCGTTTTTATAATAATAACACACTAAAATCGGAAAGTAAACGTTCGTTTGCGAAAATTTGTACCCCTTCACCTCGTGTCGGTGTCTATTCAGGCCCCTGCTAAAATGCTGTCAGCCGTAGCTTGCACTGCGGCTGAAGCCGCGCAAGCTTGGCAGACGTGGTACGACGGAGCTGAAGCTCCTGTACCACTGTCATTCCCGCGAATGCGGGAATCCAGTGACATATTTACCACTGAATAGTTGTCTGCGACGGCGGTTCCGTCACCA
>JAITNA010000146.1 GCA_031290715.1 Eubacteriales Family XIII. Incertae Sedis bacterium
CAATCAACTGCAGCACAATAACGACGGGCGCACAGCGAAAATAATTGTCATTACATATGTCTTGACAATGTAAGCTAATAGCTGTACATTGCACATTGATTGGAGGTGAAAATCATGGCTACTACCAGTATTACGATTCGTATGGATGAAACATTGATGAAACAAACAGGATCGTGTACAGAATCCATGATGAGCAAATTGAAATTGCGCAGTGCGGGTCGCATTATCGGGATTCATAGCAGGGGAGCCATGAAGCCTTGAACCCAAACGAGCAAAAAAAAACCTTGCGAAAAGCATACAAACAACCACGCCGCCTTCTGCCGGCACACGAACGCGCGGAAACGGACCGGCGCATCGCGGCGCGGCTCTTCGCGTCTGATTTCTACCGATACGCGAGAGGGATATTCCTCTATGTCAGCGTGGAAGAGGAAGTGGATACGCGCGGGATCATCACGCGCGCGCTGTCGGACGGAAAGGCCGTGTACGCCCCCCGCACAAAAGGGAACGGCGGCATGGACGCTGTGCGAATCGAAAGCGCCGAAGCGCTGACGGCCGGCGCCTTCGGAATTCCCGAGCCCTCGGCCGCGCTGCCCGCCGCAAGAGCAGATGAGCTCGACCTCATCCTCGTCCCAAGTTTGGCCTGCGATATCTATGGGACAAGGATCGGATACGGCGGCGGGTTTTACGACCGCTTTCTGGCGCAGATCACCGCCGCGGCACAAGGAACAAACGAAGCGGGCCGCGCGGCGAAAATCCCGGCGAAAAGTTCTGACAGCGCGGCACAGATCCCGGCAGACGCAAAAACGCCGCTCACAATCGCGCTGCAACGCAAGGCTTTCCTGTTTGAGAGTGCCCTGCCGCGCGAAGACTGCGATATCGCCGTGAGATATATCCTGACCGAAGAGGGCTTCAGATTCAGCCGGATCCCCCGGGAGTAGAATCCTCCCCGTCCCCCTTTTCCCCCTTGTCCTTTTTCCGCCGCCGCCCAAACTTGTGTACCGGCGGCACGACCGCCGAACGGTAGTTGACATTCAGCACATTCAGCACATAGACAAAGAGGGGGACGCCGATGAGCATACCCCACATGCCGAGGTAGCGCTCCGCGACGATGAGCACGAGGAACACAATGCTGACCGGCAAAAGTGTCCGCTGTGACATCAGCTTGGGATTCAGGAAGTAGGCCTCCAAACAGTGGATAACGGCGATCATGATCAGCACTTCGACGATCTTGAAAAGCCCCCCCACGTTGAACGCGATGATCGTCAGCGGGATCAGCGAGATGAACGCGCCCGCCACGGGAATGAGCCCCAGGATAAAGATCATGATGCCAAGCGCCAGAATGTTCGGGAAACCCGTGATCGTGAGATAGACCATAGACACCGCGCAATTGATCGCCGCGATGAGTACCTGCACCTTCATGACCTTGCCGAAGGTATAGCAAAAGCTGCCCGCAAACAGGATGAAATACCGATAGATGAAAGAGATTCTGCTCGTTTCTATCGTCTTGCCGATACGGAAGATTTTTTCCTTTTCAAGCAGGAGCAGAAAACTCAGCAGAACGGCCAACAGCAGATTGAGGATAAAGCTCCCCGCCGAGGACAGCCCGCTCAAAAGCAGCTGCCCGGCCCGCCCGACATATTCGTTGACGTCGATCTGACCGGCCAAAGAACGCAGGCCCGGATCCAAATCCTCGAGCAGCGCCTCAAAATCAAAGTGGCTGAACGAACGCGCAATGTCCGTGATCTGCTTCACGAGGATCGGCGTATAGTAGATACTGAACCAGATCACAAGCCCGAGCACGACAAGATAAATGACGAGCAGCACCACACCGTCCGGAATCTTCGGCAGCCGCGTTTTCCCCAGGCCGTACTGCGCGTATTTCTGCAAATGGAAAAAGACAAAGGTAAGGATGAATATGACGATGGCGAGATTGAGCATGAACCACAGTGTCACAAGCATGAGGACAAGCACGACGACCGTAATGACGCGCCCGCGCATATCGGTAGGCATATGGACGCCAAGCGGCTCAATCCCTCCCCTTTGATCTTTCCTGTCCTGATTATTGCCCTGATTATTGTCCCTGTCCTTGCTCACGATGCGTTTTCCTCTTTTTGCCTCATCAGAAAATCCTCTACGACGTCGATCGGCGTGACCTTCGCCGCGAAGACCAACGGCTCGTCGTCGCCCTTGCTCGCGTCCTTGCCGCGGACGACCACGATCTCGCCCGCCCGAATCGCGTCGCCCGACTTCATGAAAGCCTTGTTTGTCACAAGCACCTTCACGGTGCCGGCGATATCCTCCAACATGATCACCGCCATCGGCTTGCCCGATTTTCGCGCGTTGAAATTCTTCGCGCTGCTGATCTGCCCTACCATTATAACATCTGCGGCGGGATTGCGATTCGGATATTCTTCCGGATGGTTGATTTCGTCGCTTGTGCAGTTGGCGACCTCGTCGATGATCCAGCGGTAGCCGTCGAGCGGATGCCCGGAGAAATAGATACCGAGGACGTCCCGCTCGAGCGCCAGTTTGTGGCTCAGCTCAAAGTCGGGGCCGCAGCTCTCCTTTTCCGTTTCGACAGACTCCTCCGAAATCAAGCCGAACAGGGTTTCCTGCCCCGCCATAATCTTGCCCTTTTCTTTCTTCGTCTGCTCCGAATAGCGCTGATACAGGCGCAGCGCGCCGGCCCTGTTGTCCAAGATACAGTCAAAAGCGCCCGTTAAAATGAGGTTTTCTATCGCCTTCGAGCCGGCCCGCGAAGCGTCGATGTGATCGGCAAAATCACGAATGCTCTCGATCTTCACGCCCGATTCCCGCAGGTCGATAATGGCGTCGATCGCGTTATCGCCGCAGCCTTTGACGCTGCGCAGCCCCATGCGGATTTTGCCGTTTTCCACGCTGAAACGCTTGTCGCTTTTCAGCACATCGGGCGGCAATACCTCGATGCCCATCTCTTGGCTGTTGTGTATATACTGCGCGATTTTCGAGCCATCCCCGCCCATGAAGCTCGTCATGAGGGCCGCCATGAACTCCGCCGGGTAGTGGGCCTTGAGATAAGCCGTCCGGTACGCGATCACCGCATAGGCCGCGGCGTGGCTCTTGTTGAACGCGTAGGCCGCGAAAGCCGCCATGTCGTCGAAAATCTTGTTCGCGGCGCGTTCGGAAATACCGTTCGCAACGCAGCCCGGAACATCGCGCCCGTCCGGTGATTTGAGCCCTTTCACAAAGTACTCGCGCTGCTGAAGCATGACGCTTTCCTTCTTCTTGCTCATCGCGCGCCGCACCTCGTCGCTGCGCCCATAATCATAGCCGGCAAGGTCGCGGACGATCTGCATGACCTGTTCCTGATAGATGATCACGCCGTAAGTAACGGAGAGAATGGGCTCCAGTTCGGGCGTGTCGTAGCGAATCGCACCGGGGTTGTTCCTGTTTTTCAGGTAGCTCGGAATCGAGTCCATCGGCCCCGGCCGATACAGGGCGATCCCCACCGTGATGTCCTCAAAATCCGTCGGCCGCATCTTCTTGATGAAGTCGCGCATCCCGGCGTTTTCAAGCTGAAAAACCCCGTCCGTATTGCCGTCCGCAATAAGGCTGTACGCCCGCGCGTCGTCCATATCCATTTGGGAAAAATCGATGGTGACGCCGTGGTTTTTTTCAATCATCTTGATCGCGTCGTCAATGACCGAGAGGTTGCGCAGCCCGAGGAAATCCATTTTCAGCAAGCCGAGCTTCTCGATTGTCGTCATTGTGAACTGCGTGGATATCCCGTTTTTTGAATTAAACAGGGGTACGTATTCGTCGAGTGATTTTCGCGTAATCACAACACCCGCCGCGTGTGTGCCCGCGTGCCGCGATTTGCCTTCGAGTATTTTCGCGTATTCAAAAAGCTGCGCGACCTGTTTGTCGCCGCGGATCGCATCCTGAAGCTTCGGCTCCGCGGCGATGGCGTCTTTGAGCGATATCCCCAGTGTGTCGGGAATGAGCTTCGCCAGTCTGTCCACCGCCGCATACTCCATCCCGAGCACGCGCCCGACGTCGCGCACCACGGCCTTCGCCTTCATCGTCCCAAAGGTGATGATCTGCGCGACCTTATCCTCGCCGTACTTGGCGATCACATAGTCGATGACCTCGCCCCGCCGCTCGTCGCAAAAATCGATGTCGATATCCGGCATGCTGACCCGCTCGGGATTGAGAAAACGCTCAAAAATCAAATTGTACTTGATCGGGTCGATGTCCGTGATCCGCAGCGCGTACGAAACGATGCTGCCCGCCGCGCTCCCCCGCCCCGGCCCGACGGGAATCCCGCTGTCCCGCGCATACCGGATGAAGTCCCAAACAATGAGAAAATACTCAACAAATCCCATATTTTCAATAATACCGAGTTCGTGTTCAAGCCGCCCCCGAAATTGCTCTTTTTTTGTGCCGTAACGATAATCAAGCCCGTCCTCGCACAGTTCGCGGAGGTATTCACGATTTGACCTTCCCTCGGGCGCCGTAAATTCCGGTAAATGCCGGCCGGAGAAGTCGATCTCGGCATGACAGCGTTCCGCGATTTTCTGCGTGTTGTCAACCGCCTCGGGAACATCCGGAAAAGCCGCCCGCATCTCCTCCTCGGAGCGGAAATAAAATTGGTCGCCCGTAAAACGCATGCGCGCTTCTTCCTCGCGCGTCTTGCCCGTCTGAATGCAAAGCAGGACGTCATGCGCGTCGGCGTGTTCCCGCCGCAGATAGTGGATGTCGTTCGTCGCGGCAAGCGGAATGCCCGTTTCCGCGCTGAGCCGCATCATCGGCGCGAGGATGACGTCCTCCTCTTCAAGCCCCTGATTCTGTATCTCCAAAAAGAAATTGTCTTTCCCGAAAATCCCCTGAAAAATCAGCGCTTCCTCTTTCGCGGCCTTGTAGTTGGCGGCCTCGTCATATACGGCCGTCCCGTAGCCGTACAGCAGTTTTTTCGGCACATCGCCCGCGATACAGCCCGACAGCGCGATCAGCCCGCCGCTGTATTTCGCGAGCAGCTCTTTGTCAACCCGCGGCTTGTAGTAATAGCCCCTCGTATTGCCGGCGGATACGAGCTTGATGAGGTTCTTGTACCCCTCGTCCGTTTCCGCGAGCAAAATCAGATGGCCCAGTTCACGGTCAAACGCGGAATCCCGGTCGTCCATCGTGCGCGCGGCCGTATATATCTCGCACCCGAGGATCGGATGAATGCCCTTCTCCTTCGCCGCGTTGTAAAAATCAATCACGCCGAACATATTGCCGTGATCCGTAATGGCCAGACTATCCATCCCCATCTCGGCCGCGGCATCAACAAGCTCGCCTACCCCCGCAAGACCATCCAGCAAACTATATTCCGTGTGTACATGCAAATGCGCAAATGCCATTGTTACTCCTTATTGTGCGGCTCCCGCTCGAAAATTTTGATCTGCTCGTGGCTTTGCGCGACGAGTTCGTCGATCTTTTCCGCGGAAACACCTTTCTCCTCAAGCCGATCCCTTACATTATCGCGTACTAAGCTATAGATCAGCGCGATGAGCGGTACGCATACGACCACGCCGACGATCCCGGAAAACGCCGCGCCCGCGACGACCGCGAGCAGCACCCAGATACCCGGCAGGCTGATGATACTGCCGACGACCCGCGGATAGATCACATTGCTCTCGATCTGCTGCATCACGATGATAAAAATCACGAAAGCAAGCGCCTCCCACGGATTCACCGCAAGCAAAACGACCGCCGCCGCAATCGTACCGATGATCGAGCCGATCACGGGGATGAACGCGCAGATTCCGAGCAGGACGGCAAACATTACCGCGTAAGACGCATTGATGATCAGCATACCGATGAATACAAGAACCGCGACAATCACCCCTTCAAAAAACTGCCCCCGGACAAATCCCGCAAACGTGCGCGACGCCAAATGTGTGACGCGAAAAATCTTGAGCGACGTCTTTTCTTTGAAATGCGCCGCGATGAAAGCCCTCGTCTGCCCGGAAAGCCGGTCTTTCAGCAGCAGGATATAGATGGCGAACACCAGCCCGATTACCGCGTTCGCAAGCCCGCTGAACACCTGCTTGGTCACGCCGAGCGCCGCCGCCGCAAAATCGGTTTCCCCGCCGGCAAGCAGATCC
>JAITNA010000019.1 GCA_031290715.1 Eubacteriales Family XIII. Incertae Sedis bacterium
CGATGCCAAGCTTAGGCTGAATGTCTATTTTCAAGATGTCAAGTGGGGCGAAGGCGTACAGCCGGATGAAATGTTTGAGCAAAAGCTGAAAAATATATATGAATTGCGAAAAAATAAACGTTCCCTTTCAACTCGGGGGTTTAAAGAACTGATTGAACTTTATGCTGAATATGTCACAAGAAACCTTGACATATTTGAGTGGGCACAGCAAAACCACGGCGGTATTGAGCCGATAAGAGATAAGATCAAGGATCAGGCATATTTTGGAAATTATTTGCAAGGACAAGTTTCCCGCATCGAACGGTTTTCAAATTTGATAACAAAACGCTTGGATGAAACAGGTCAGATTGATAAAGATATTCAACGTTGGAAACTACATTTATCCATTCTTTACGAAGAACAGATCTATGCCAAGTATTCTTTTGGTTGTGCAAAAGAAGATCTTTATCCGGACTTAGAAAAATACTTTGAACTAACGCTGCAACAAAGGCAAATCGTATTTGCGGAAGTTATTTCATTAGTTTCTTGGGTTATTCTTTTTGATATTAAAATTGATACTGCTGATTTTATCAGCACACTGACCGCAAAATGCAACGACGCGCCATATGATTGCAACGAAAGGATTGTACAATTCTTTTTTCGGTATTTTGAGCATGGAAAAGCGATGCCGGTTGACGATTGCAAAGCGGAAACACCGGAATATCAAGGGCTGTCACAAGTTTTAGCGGCGCCGGAAGCCGAAAGGCTTGCGCTTTTCAGAGACTACGTTAAAATATGGTACGAGGCAAACGAAGACGACCCTACGATACGCACAAAAGCAAAGAAGATATATATGTCGGCTACTGGGCGTTTGAATGCGCCGCCGTTGCGAAAATATTTGGGTTTGAGAAGGATCGCATTCAAGACCTGCCGTATTTGCCGATCGATTTGATTTAACAAAAGGGGGGGTGTTATGAAGCTGAGTAAAAAAATTCAGAAACGCTTTGCTTTTTTAGTAAATGCTAACGGCTATACATATACTCAAGACTCGAAAGGTTCTGTATATACAACATGTTTCTTTAATAATGGTGTAACCACTATTATTATCAGCTATGATTTTAGAAATGATTATTTGGATATGTGTCAATAAAAAGAGCGGCAAAAGTTTTTATGGAAACCTGCTATGGTAATGTAACTTTTGGAGAAGATGTTCCGTCAGACGTATTGCTAAGTCAAAGAATCGCTGCAATTTATTCCACGCTTCCTCAAAAAATTATTTTATCAAAAAATCAATTTGACGAACTCATTGAGCTTTATGCTGAATTTATTATGAGAAACATTAAAAGGCTTGAGTAAGGTGTGATGATGGGTGATAAAATGAATTTTGGAGGTGATACGTATGAAATCCAAAGAAATTTCAAGGGCATATGGCTATGGAAAAGTCGAGATTTCCGACTTGATAAGAAGAAGTTTATTGTCGAAAGCGCAAAGATCGGCAAACGGGATTGGATTGAGTGGACAGTCGCGATAATGTTTGATGAGCTTGTTGCTGTTATTACTGCTTCCGATGGCAAAGAACCGAACAATGCCCTGCTTTTGAAAGGCTTGGATCGTATTTTTTCAAAAGAATATTAGTCGTCCGGGCGGCGCTCACAATTTGTATAGTGTTGCGTCAGGGCAATAGCACCACCCTGTTTGTAAAAGATATTAGCATGGTTGAATCAGAATCTAAGCCTATGAGTGAGGACAAAAAAAAAGAGATTGCGGATAGGCTTGATTATCCCGGATCTTCCGGTTCTAATAAAGAATTCGTTGCGTATCTAAGGAATCCTGCTACAGTGATTCTCTCTCCATTAATATCTATCAGCGAACAGGAGAAAATTGATGTTATGAATACGGTTTGCGATGAGTGGGATGATGACAAGCGCACAATTTACTTTTTTGATGCCAACTACAATTTCTTGAAGTCAAGTAAAAACGCAAAAGAATTACCTGACAAACTTACGAAAAGGGTTTAAAACCAACCAAGTTGTTCCGAATCCAACGCTAATCACCCCTGCGCGGTCGCCGGAGTTTGACAGTATTTTAGCAGGGGTCTGAGCAGTTACAGAATTTGGGAGGTGCCGGATGAAATTTTCTGCTATTGCTTGTACTTGCGGCGAAGGCGTGGTACTATATGAGCATGTTTTGAACAAGTTTTTACTATTGGGGTTGAGTGAAAAGGGATACGTTATATGCACTGCAAAAGCTGGATATTGGCCAACCCGATTGCACACAGGGGGCTTCATGACCGCGAAATGCCCGAGAATTCCATTCCGGCTTTCGAGGCGGCGATTGAAAAGGGCATATCTATTGAGTTGGACGTGCAGTTGACGAGGGATCGGGAGCTTGTTGTTTTTCACGACGACAATCTCCAGCGCATGACGGGTTTGAACAAGAATATTTGGAAGCTCTCGTTTGCCGAACTCGAAAGATTGTGCCTGAAACACACGAATCTGCGGATCCCGACTTTCCGCGAGGTTCTTGACCTGATCGGCGGGCGTGTGCCGCTCCTTGTCGAGATCAAGAAGCACCGGGGCAAGCCGGAGCCGCAGGTGGTTGAAATGCTGCACGGCTATCCGGGGGAATACGCGATCCAGGCTTTCAATCCGGTTGTGCTGCAGCATGTACGCAAACTCGACCCGAGCATTTATTGCGGGCTTTTGTCGTCGAAATTCGAGCATGAAAAGATTATGCGCATCAAGAAGGCGGGCATTCGCAACGCGCGGCTGTTTTTCATGGCCAAGCCGGACTTTCTTTCGTTTGAGATCAACAGTTTCCCGAATCGCCGCATTGCGGGTTTCCGCAAAGAGCTCGGGCTGCCCGTGCTCGGCTGGACGATCAAGACGGGCGAGGACATTGATAAGGCGCTGAAGTTTTGCGATAACATCATCTTCGAAAATCTGACGGCGCTGGAAGAAAGCGTGGCTTCGTCGATTCGCAGTATCGGGGAGTGGTTTCAGGCCGAACGGCGCGAAACAGGCGAAACAGAGCAAGCGGCCTTATAATCTAATATAGCGCAATATTTCGCTTGGCAACGCCATTATTATTACGGAGGTTGATATGATTTACTCTGCGGAAGTTGAACATATGTGTCCGGTCGCAAAGGGCGCGTATCACGGGCCGGCCCCGATCCCCGAGGAGGGGCGCTGGGTGCAGGCGAAAGAAATCACGGATATCAGCGGGCTGACGCATGGCGTGGGTTGGTGCGCGCCGCAGCAGGGCGGCTGCAAGCTCACGCTCAATGTGAAAGACGGCGTGATCGAGGAAGCGCTGATTGAAACGATCGGTTGCTCGGGAATGACGCATTCTGCCGCGATGTGCGCGGAAATACTGCCCGGCAAAACGATCCTCGAAGCGCTGAATACGGATCTCGTCTGCGACGCGATCAATACGGCGATGCGGGAGTTGTTCCTGCAGATTGTATACGGGCGCAGCCAAACGGCGTTTTCCGAGGGGGGTCTGCCGGTCGGCGCGGGGCTCGAGGATCTGGGCGGCACGATGCGCAGCCAGGTCGGTACGATGTACGGCACGAAAGCAAAAGGGGCACGCTATCTGGAGATGGCTGAGGGCTATGTCACGCGGCTCGCGTTGGATTCGGACAATCTCATTATCGGATACGAGTTTGTCAATATGGGCAAGCTCATGAAGGCGGTGCGCGCGGGCGGGGACGCAAACGAGGCGCTTGAAAAAGCGACAGGGTCTTACGGGCGCTTTGCGGACGCGGTCAAGTACATCGACCCGCGGGACGAATAGGAGGTGTGCGGTATGGCAAAGTTTGAAAGTTATGAACGGCGCATCGGCAAGATCAATGCCGTCCTCGCCGAATACGGGATCGCTTCGCTTGATGAAGCGGAACAGATTTGCGGCGGCAAAGGCTTTTCCCCGTACGATATCGTCAAGGGGATTCAGTCGATCGCCTTTGAGAACGCGGGTTGGGCCTACACGGTCGGGGCCGCGATCGCGGTCAAGAAAGGCTGTGTGAAAGCGGCGGCGGCCGCGGAAGCCATCGGGATCGGGCTTCAGGCGTTTTGTATCGAGGGCAGTGTCGCGGAGGACCGCAAGGTCGGCCTTGGACACGGCAACCTCGGTGCCATGCTGCTGCGCGATGAAACGGAATGCTTTGCGTTCTTGGCCGGGCATGAGTCTTTTGCGGCGGCGGAGGGGGCGATCGGCATCGTCCGCAACGCCAACAAGAGCCGTAAGAAGCCGCTGCGCGTCATCTTGAACGGGCTCGGTAAGGACGCGGCGCAGATCATCTCGCGGATCAACGGGTTCACTTACGTGCAGACGCAGTTTGACTATCATACGGGCGCGCTTTCCGTCGTGCGCGAGATTGCCTATTCGGACGGCGAGCGGGCGAGTGTGCGCTGCTACGGCGCGGACGATGTCCGAGAGGGCGTCGCGATCATGGCACTCGAGGGCGTCGATGTGTCCATTACGGGCAATTCGACGAATCCCACGCGCTTTCAGCATCCTGTCGCCGGCACTTACAAGAAAGAGTGCATCGAAAATGGCAAGCGCTATTTCTCCGTCGCTTCGGGCGGCGGGACAGGGCGCACGCTTCATCCCGATAATATGGCGGCGGGGCCGGCTTCCTACGGGATGACGGACACGATGGGCCGCATGCATTCGGACGCGCAATTCGCGGGGTCGAGCTCGGTACCGGCGCACGTGGAGATGATGGGGTTCCTCGGCATGGGGAACAATCCCATGGTCGGGGCTACCGTAGCCGTGGCGGTCGCCGTGGAGGAAGCCGCGAAATAACGTGTCTATTCAGGGGTCAGCTAAATACTGTCATTCCCGAGGTGCCCGCAGGGCAATCCCGGGAATCCAGAGGTAAATATGTCACTGGATTCCCGCATTCGCGGGAATGACAAGTCAATACCTGTCGCGTTGCTGTAAAAGAATGCGGCAGGCGTCACTTTCCCGTTTTTCGCAGCTTTGCGATGTATTTTTCCGCCAGCGCCTTATCCTTGCGTATCGCTTCGTAGGGATTCGGCCCGCGGCCCGGCTCACCCTCCGGGATATTGCCGCGATGATACCAGTCGTTATAGTAATCGGCGCTTTGCCGCCATTTGAGCCACTGCATATCCCGCTCGTCATCCAAATAGGCCGACAATCCCCGCATGAACGCTTCCGGGCCGCGATTCCGAATTTCCTGAATCCCGCCGTGCCCGAAATCCGGCATACGGGCATCGGATTTGCGCAGGAGATGTTTGCCAAGATCGCCCTCGCCGCAAGAGGGCGGGTCACAATGCACGTCCCATTTCAGCGTCCAGTAGGCGGCCCGCTCCAAGTCCTTCGGAATACCATCGGCTCCGGTGAGGTACATATCTGCGAGATTTTTCATGGCGGACACCTCGGCGCCCAAGCCGACAGTCGCCAAATGGAGCAGCCGGACACCGCGCTCCGTGTCCTTTTCCACGCCTTCGCCGTTTCGGTACATTCGGGCGAGGATGGTTTCCGGCGCGTCCGGCAGACTCCACGGCGCGTTAGGGCTTTTCGGTGTCCATGGGTCGTCCCAAGAAAGCGCCGTCAAGCGTTCCAGACAGTCGGCGGCTTTGGGGAAGTCTTGCGGGGCGCTCCATTTTTCCTTGCCGTCTGGCTGCGCGATTTTCCCCGACAAGCAAATGGACGCCAGTGCTTCTAAGCCCCATGCGTCGCCGCCGTCCGCGGAGAGGGTGAGCAGACGCAGAACCTCCTCGCCGCCCTTTGGCGAACCGTTTTCCTCAAAAATTCGTTTTGCTTCAAAAAACACGGCACGGGGGGCAAACAGCGCCGCGCCGCTTATTTTTTTCGCTGCCATAAACACGCCGCCTTTCATATGGGCAGATAGCGGTTCAAGCCAACTCGTAAAAGGCTGAACCGCGAACTTATTATACCACAGAGCCGTGTCTATTCAGTGGCAGAAACCTTGTCATTCCCGCGAATGCGGGAATCCAGTGCCAACCAAAATGTCATTCCCGCGAATGCGGGAATCCAGTGACATATTTATCACTGGATTCTCGGGATCCACCGCAAGCGGCGGCCCCAAGAATGACAACATTTCAGCAGGGGTCTGAATAGACACATGACAGTTAAAAAAATTGAAAAGTTATTATAATTTTTGCTTGACATATAAATCTTTCGGGCTATAATCATATTATGCATATATGTTTACTATGTGAAATGAGAGTGATCGGAAAAACGACAGGCCGAAGGTAAAGGGTATTTTTTATCACTGACTTAGGGAGCGTTACGAAATAAATTGGACAAATTTGGCGCAGGATTTTTTTCGGCTGACAAGGCGCAAAACGCAGCTGTACCGATGGTACAGCGAGGCTTTGCAACGCAGTCAGGCGGAAAAAAGACAAGCCAAATGTACACTTTATTTCGTAACGCTTCCTTAGCGGGAAGGATGCGGGTATGTGTCAATTGTTTGCGGTAACGGGGCGGCGGCCTGTTCAGGTCAATGAGGAAGTGAAATATTTTTTGCAAAATAGCTTCATCCACAAGCATGGGTGGGGCTATTCGGATTTCACGGGGGGAAAGACGTTTGTCAAGCGGGAAACGACGCCGGCTTATGAGAGCGAATTCGCCAAGAAGCTTTTGGCGGCGCCGCTGCTGCTGCAAAGCGCGATGTTTCATATCCGCTACGCGACGGTGGGGGCGGTCGAGCATGAGAATACGCACCCGCTGACGGCGATGGATTTGATGGGGCGGCAGTGGACGATTATTCACAACGGGACGGTGTTCAATTTTGACAAGTTGGACAAGTATTTTTACAAACAGAACGGTACGACGGATACGGAGCGGCTGCTTTTGTATCTGGTGGAGCGCGTCAACCAGAAGAGCGTCGATTCGCATCGGCCGCTGACGGATGAGGAGCGGTTTCGGGTGGTCGACAAGGTGCTTCGGGCTGTGGCAGAGGGCAACAAGCTGAATGTGGTTCTCTATGATTCCGAGGTGATGTATGTACACGCGAATTCGCGGACGGGCAGCCGCGTACTGGGGGAGTCGGGGAAGAACGATTTTCTGTATGAACTGGAGGCGGAGGACGCGCGCTTTTTTTCTACGGTCCCGCTCGACGGGCGTGCTTGGGCGCCTGTGCGGCTGAATACGCTGTTGGCGTACAAGGACGGGGCGCTCACGCAGGCGGGCGCGGCGCACGATTTTGAGTACATCGAAAGCGATGAGGATATCCGCTATCTTTACCGCGGATTCTCGGCTTTGTAGGCCGCTGTGTTCCATGAAAGGAAAATAATAATATGCCGGACAAACTGACGCGGGAGGATGTGCTGAATCGGCTTTATGACAAATATATCGCTCCGACGAAGGATAAGGATGCGCTTTTTATCGGGGTTGAGATCGAAATTCCGATTGTGAACCTGGCGAAGAAGCCGGTGGATTTTGCGGTGGTGCATGATCTGACGCGGCGGTTCAAATCCGAATTTGCTTTTTATACGACGGTCATTGATGAGAACAAGGAGATTTGCTCCGCGCTCAATTTCGTGAACGATGATATTTTGTCCTATGATTGTTCGTACAACAATCTGGAATTATCGTTCGGGAAAGAAAAGGATCTGCATCGTATTCACGAACGCTTTGTGCGTTATTATTCGTTCATAAGCCGCGTACTGGCTGAGAGCGGGTACCGGGCGACGGGGATGGGGATCAATCCCTTTCGCGGGTACAATGTTTTGACGCCGATTCCGAACGGGCGGTACCGGATGCTTTTTCGGCATTTGTCCTCGTACGAGCGGTACAGGATTCCGATGTTTTTCCATCCGTGGCCGGACTATGGGATGTTTTCGAGCGCGTCGCAGGTGCAGCTCGATGTGCGGCATCGGGATTTGGTCGCGACGATCCGCGCGTTTTCGCTGCTGGAGCCGCTGAAGGCGCTGCTGTTTTCAAATTCGGTGCTGACGGGGGAGCGGGAGGATTTGCTTTGCTGCCGCGATATGCTTTGGGAGAACAGCACGCACGGGATCAATCCGCACAATGTCGGGATGTTTGAGCCGCTGCCCGAGGACGGGGAGGAGCTTTTGGAATACATCGCTTCGACGAGCATCTATTGCACGGAGCAGGATGGGAAATACATCAATTTTGAGCCGGTAAATATCGTCGAGTATTTCGGGCGGGACGAGGTGCGCGGGGAGTATTACAAGGACGGGTCGTATCACGAGGCGGTCTTTTCGCCGCGCGAGGAGGATTTGAGGTATCTTCGGACCTTTAAGTTTGAGGATTTGACGTTTCGCGGGACGATCGAGTTTCGCAGCGTTTGCTGTCAGCCGGTCCGCGAGGCGTTCACGGTCGCGGCTTTTCATCTGGGGCTGATCCGGCAGTCCGCGAAGCTGCTTGACATTCTGGAGCGCGACCATGTTTTGTATCATCACGGATACGGGGCGGC
>JAITNA010000181.1 GCA_031290715.1 Eubacteriales Family XIII. Incertae Sedis bacterium
CCGCCGGTCGCGCCGTCGGCGGCACAGAGGCCCCCGGCGTTTCAATCGCCCGCCCCGCCCCCCGGCGTCGGCAGCGGCATCGCCAATTTTGGGGAAACGACCCTGCTCGGCGCCCAGCAAGGGGGCACGACAGTATTGTCGCCGGAAGCGGGAGGCCGTCAAAGCGGCACGGCCTAT
The DNA here is from genome assembly GCA_031290715.1 of Eubacteriales Family XIII. Incertae Sedis bacterium. Lineage (GTDB taxonomy): Bacteria > Bacillota > Clostridia > Peptostreptococcales > Anaerovoracaceae > JAITNA01. The sequence goes on from JAITNA010000181.1 coordinate 178, forward strand.
CTGGTTCGTGTGAAAACCGGCGAACGTATTGAAATCAACGGCGACTTTCTCCGCATCGGTTCTGAGGCAAATTACGCGGATTATTGTATCATGGACAATCGGGCGATCAGCCGCAGCCATGCTACCATCAAGAAGCGCGAGGGTGAATTTTTCATCGTCGATACGAATTCGACGAACCATACTTTTGTTGACAGCATTATGCTGCAAAGCAACATCGAGGTGAAGCTGAGCCACGGGACAAAGATCCGGCTTGGGAATGAAGAGTTTGTGTTTTACCTGTATTAGCGGGATGGAAGGGACGGGATTGTAGGAAAAGGATGAGTATACTCGCGGCAGCCTGTACCGACGTCGGTACGAGAAAGAATGTCAATCAAGACAGCTACGGCTTTCGGATCGCGGATACGGCGATCGGAGAGGTTGCGTTTGCGGTGGTTTGCGACGGGATGGGCGGCTTGGCACAAGGTGAATACGCCAGCGCCGGCGTGACCCTTGCCTTTCTGGATTGGTTTGAACGGGATTTCCCGTATTTGGTCGCCGGGCTCCGGCAAGACGGCTTCGCGTCGGTGATCGGGCAATGGCGAAACTTGATCAACGATCAAAACCTGTTCCTGATCGAGCGGGGCCGGCAGTGCGGCGCCGACATCGGCACGACCTTGACGGCGGGCCTTTTTGCCTGTGGGGCAGGGGTGCTCATCGGCCATGTGGGCGATTCGCGGACCTATCGGATCGCGAACGGGATGGAGCAGCTGACAGAGGATCATACCTTTGTCGAGAACGAGGTGAAAAACAATCGTATGACGCCGGAACAGGCTTTCAATGATCCCCGAAGGAACATCTTGCTCCAGTGTATCGGCGTCAACCATTATTTGAGCCCGCTCTTCGTCAGGGACCTCACGCAGATTTCCGGGCTGTACTTGCTGTGCTCGGACGGATTTCGGCATCAGATCGGCGACAAGGAGCTGTTTCGCGCGCTGGCGGACGGGAATTTGCGAACGGAAGACGATATGAGGGAAAGGCTTCGGGAATTGACGGCGGAGAATATCCGGAGGGGAGAGGTGGACAACATCACGTCCGTCCTCCTGCGGATTCAGTGAAAGAGGGACGGAATTGACGGCGATCGGCAGGGTCCTCGAAAATAAATACGAGATTCAAAAGGAGATTGGGCGCGGCGGCATGTCCCGTGTCTATCTCGCCACGGACAAACGGCTCAACAAGCTTTGGGCCATCAAAGAGATTCGCAAGAACGGCGTCGACCCGCGCACGAACGAGGTCGTCGTCAACAGCGCGATCGTGGAAGCCAATCTCATCAAATCGCTGGAACATTACCACATTCCGCACATCAACGATATTATCGACCATGAATCATCGATCTACATCGTCATGGACTTCATCGAGGGCGAATCCCTCGAAAGCATTATCAAATCGGAAGGGGCGCAACCGGAGCGGCAAGTCATCAAATGGGGCAAGCAGCTCTGCGACGCCCTGCATTATCTCCACACAAGGGCGCCGGCAATCATCTACCGGGATATGAAGCCGGCCAATGTGATGATCAAGCCGGACGGCGACGTGAAGCTGATCGACTTCGGCATCGCGCGGGAATACAAAGAAAACAGGTCGGCCGATACGAGGATATTGGGCACGGAAGGCTACGCGCCGATGGAGCAATTCAAGGGTCAGACGGACGCGCGGTCGGACGTCTACTCGCTTGGGGCCACCCTTTATCACGCGGTCACGGGATACGGCCCGTATGACGGCGCGGATTTCCTGAATGTCCCCATCCGCAATATGAGGGCGAATCTCTCGGGGGGATTTGAGAAGATTATTGCCAAATGCACACAGACCAACCCTGTGGAGCGTTATCAATCCTGTACGGAATTGATGTATGACCTCGAACACTATCAGGAGGTGGACGACGCTTTCCTGACGGCGCAAAAGACGAAGATCAAGGTCTTTGGCGTGTTCGCCGTATTGGCGGCCGTCTTTCTGATCCTCGGCGGCGTCGGGATGGGCATGCGCGCCCACACGGACAATACGGATTACAGCCGCTATCTCGCGATGGCGGAAAACGCTCCGGACGACACGGAAACAGTCGAAAATTATCGAAAAATGATTGAGGTCAAACCTACCGAAGAAGCGCCTTATCTGGGGCTGATCGATGTCTTCAAAGCGGACGCGGTCTTTTCCACAGAGGAGGAATCGCAGCTGTTGGACGTGCTGCTCACGCATTTGCCGCTGCTTCGCGAGCAGGGGCATTATCCCGATTTGGCTTACGAGCTGGGGCGCCTGTATTGGTATTACTACGCCTACGGGGGCAGCGGCGATCAGGTGGATGATTCCAATCAGGCTACGCGAATGAAGAGTTCGGTGCGATGGTTTCGCGACGTCATGGACTACGGGGGCCCGGACGGAGAACATTTTGAGGTGGCCAAAATCTATCACGACATCGGCCTCTTTAACGATAATATCAATTTTAACGTGATGGAGGCGTCTGATACGGGCAAATATCTGCCCTATTGGGACAATCTCGAAGAATTGCTGGACATCATTTCGGCCAATCCCGACGAGAGCGAGATCATCAGCCTGACGGTGGATTCCATCACGTTGGACGCCATCGGGACCTATGCGAGAAAGTTCAAAGCGGACGGCGTATCGGAGGATGAACTGCGCAGGGTCTACAATGAGGCGCTTTCCGACGCCCGGGCCGTAGACGCTACGACGGACAAGACGGAGGATATGAAAGCGCTGGTACTGGGCGACCGGGCGCAGATCGCGGCACAGGCGATTGAGAACGCGTACCGTGAGGATATAAGGGAGCTGGAGTATTGAGCGCGCAAACGTGGATGGTCATTTCTACGGCAGGGTTCGCGGTCGCCGCCGGGCTGGTTGTCGTTGCGGTCGTCCTGTTCTTCAAGATGAACGTCCGCGGGGCCTACGGCATTGTCACAGGGAAGACCGCGAGTAAGAATATCCGGAAAGTTTGGGACAAAGACCGTGTCAAAGAGGAGAATACGGGCGAGTTTGAATTTTTCACACACCGGCAAAACGCGGAAGGCGTGAAGAGCGCGGAGATTGCGCCGGCGATGAAGTATACCTTCGATCTGGACGAACTCGATCCCGCGGATGCAATGGGGCCGGCGGGGTTTCAGGGTGCGGGTATGACGGAATTGTTGACGGATTCGGATATTGGCGGTACGATAGGCAGGACGGAGCTGCTGCGCTGCGGGGGGACGCAGGGCGAAACGGCGATCTTGGACTACGGGGGGATGCAGGGCGAAACGGCGGCGCCGGATATGGCGCCGGGCGGCGAACAAAATCCGGTAGGCGGGTTTCGGATCACACGGAGAGAAACGGCAATCCACGTCGGAATGGCGTTTGATCATAATCACACAGACAGATAATTTGATAAGGTATTTCGGGGAATTCCTAAGGAGGAGAAAATGGGGAAGAATATCAAGGGTTTGATCGGGAGAAGATTCATCGCAGTGTTGCTGTGTTTCGTCTTTATCACGACGGTGACGCTGGGCGTTAATACGCGGGTTTTTGCGGCGGTAGATGATACGTTTTTGGATGGCTTATTGAGGTATCAGATTCTGGTAATGCCGGTATCTGATGAATATGGAAATGAAATAACTCCGGGCGAGGTTGCTTTGATCGGCGGGACGCTCAGCGGGGACGCGGTGATCCCGCGTGAAGTCGCTGTAGCGCCCGTTTGGGGTTGGCTAAATCCAAACGTGGGGACTTATACGGTCGTCGCGGTTGACGGCGCCGGCAATGGGTCGTCATACACCGGCGGCTGCACATCGCTGACGATCCCGGCGTCTATCGCGCAGATGGCGTCCGGTGTGTTTTGGGGCAACACGCGGCTTGCCGCCATCACGTTTGAGGGTACTGCCGCTCCTGTCGGCTACGCGGATGCTTTTTTGGGGTGTACCGGCATTGCGAGGGTTTTCCGGCCGATAGGCACGGCATCCGAATATGACGACCTGATCAATGGCGTCCTTCCGAAGGTTCAGCCGACCGGCTTGACACTTAGCACAGATCGCGTGAGCGGAGTGGAATATGACGGGAAGATCGTCCTCACGGCGCGGCTTTCGGGCGCGGAAATTCCTGATGGGCAAACCATTACGTTTGCCGTAAATGGTAATTCGTATACCGCTGCAACAACTGCCGGTGTTGATGAGGCCGGCAATCCGATCGGTATTGCGGCTTATACGGTTCCGGCTCCTGTTATCTTGCTCGATGGCAACAGTTTCAAAGCGGAATTCGCGGGGAGCGACACGGATTGGGGGGCGGCTTCAAATGTGATTGATGGGTTTTCTGTGACGCCGACAGATGTTCACATAAGTCTCACGGTAAAAGATAAGAACTATAATGGATACACAGATGCCGAATACAAAATTGGCGGCGAGCCTGAATTGCAGGGATTGTTCACAGGGGATATAGTATCGATAGATGATCCGCAACCTCAAATTCAATTTAGGAATGTGGGGTTCGGGGATGTGGACAGGAAGGTTGCGATTGAATTTCATGACCCGTCGGAGTTTGCTCTAACAGGAACGAACTCGGATAAGTACAAGTTGGTTCAGCCGACGGCTTCCGCATGGATACGCCAAACATATGTAGCCACAGAAGGCACTCATTACAGTATGTCTGCCCCGTTGGGAAACCCGGCGGACAATGGGCTCATATGGCACACATCCCCAATCGTAATCACGCCCATTTCCCCTTACAGAATTGTGTCAGCAAATGCTGATGGTGTACCCACACCTGGCACGGGAAGTATAGAGCCTATCAAAATTTCAGAAGATTCAGCAGCAGGGCAGATGGAGTTTTATATCTATAATCCGAACGATGGTGGAATGATTTCAGCCACGATACCGTTCTCCTATAGATTGGACACTACAGCGCCGACGATCGACGCGATCCGGATTCAGGGCCTTGACGACGGCATGGATTTGCTTTCCGGGCTGAACCTATTGCGTTTCGGAAACTTCTATAATAAAGGGATCAAAGTCACGGTCACGGCTTCGGATGCGACATCCGGCGTGGAAACGATCACGTTTGCCGGCAAAGCACAGCCCGCTGTGCGGATTGCTCCGGACGACTCTGTGTACACAGCGGAATTCACGATCCCCGCGGACGGGGCGTTTCTTGTGCGTATTCAGACGGCGACGATCGCCGTCACGGATTTCGCGGGGAATACTACGGAGAAACCCATGAGTGAGGTTAGCCCTGACGATGGTATAGACAGTGATGAAATCCTTCTGGAAACCGATGCTCCGGAAGTCAGTATCCTGCTCAGTGATGAAGAGGGCTACTATAGGGCCCCGGGCGGAAACCTTTGGTACAGGACTGACTCGGAGTTCACAGTGTCCGTATCCGATCATGATTCCGGGATTCGGAGCATTGCTGTCGCAATCAACGGCGTAACGCTTGAACACAGCGAATTCAACGGCTCTGCCTTGGCAAAGACGGAAGAAAAATCGTATACGGTCAATACCGCGGATGGCGGCCCGCGGGCTTCGGATGGACACTATACGGTCAGTGTCACGGCGACGGACAACGCGGGCAACGCGGCAGACCCGGCTGTGAGCAGGACGGTTTACAAAGATAGCGACGCCCCCGAGATCGTCGGGTTTGAATTCGCGCCAATCGGCGTCGGTGAAACGGTTGCGAATCAAACTGAGTACGGATATTATTTCAACACGCCTACGGAGGTAACGATCACCGCGCGTGACAGGGCGCCCTCGTCCGGCGTGAAAGAAATCACGTACCATTTGGTAGACGCGGCCGGGGTTTCCGGCGAGGAGATCACGCTGCCTGCACCATCCGGCAGCATCATGTTCCCACTGCCGGAAAATTTCAAGGGCCGGATTGTTGCGAAAGCGACGGACAATGTCGGAAACGAAGGCGGCGACAAGAGCCCCGAAAGCGGTGTTATCGTTGAAACCCCGACGACGCATGGGGACGCCGGCGCGATTGGCATCGCGCCGCAAAGCAAGACGGCGCGCACGGACGCCGAGGGCTTGCCGCTCTATGCCTCCGACGTCACTGTGGCCTTGAGCGCGGCGGACGGCTTCTCGGGGTTGAGGAAGGTAGAGTGGTCGGTCACAGCGCCTTACAACACAGAACTCAATCAGTCGGGCGAGATCAACCTTGACAACGCGGGCAATGGAGCCGGCGACTGGAGCGTTGCGGAAACGGACGCCAACCTCGTGACGAAGCTGACGAAGATGATTCGGGTCAGCCATGACAGCAATCAGATCCGCGTCTGGGTCAAGCTCACCGACCGCGCGGGAAATGTGTCGGAGCAAAATCTCTATTTCAGCATCGACAAGACACAGCCGCGGATTGAGGTGCGTTTCGATAACAACGACGCCGACAGCGGGACGTATTTCAAGAACAACCGCACGGCGTCCATCGTGATCACCGAGCGCAATTTTGACCCGGCCAATGTCGATCTGCGGGTCACGAATACGGGGGCGGGAACGCCTGCGGCGTCCGCGTGGACGACAGTGGCCGCGGAGGACCCCAACGGAAACACGCATACGGCCGTCGTATATTTCACGGAGGATGGGGATTATACCTTTGCGATCGGCTTCGCCGATTTTGCGGGCAACGCGAATTTGCCCGTGGATTTCGCGGGGTCGGCCGCCCCGACGGGCTTCACGATCGACAAAACAGCCCCGGTGGTCAATGTCGCCTATGACAACAACAGCGCGGCCAATAGCAATTATTATTCCGCGGAACGGATGGCGACCATCACGGTGATCGAACACAATTTCGACGCGGGCCGCGTACAGGTCGTCGGCACGGCTGAAAACAGCGGCGCGGCGGTACCGTTCCCGGCGACCGGCGGCTGGACATCTGTGGGCGACGCGCATACGGCCGCGATATCCTATACGGCAGACGCGTTCTATACCTTCGACATCACGGCTGCGGACAAAGCGGGCAATTCGGCCGCGCCGTATACGCCCGACCGCTTCTATATCGACCGGACGCTGCCGGAGGTCGTGATTTCCGGGGTGGCGGATCAATCCGCGAACAACAATACGGTGATCCCGGTCGTGACGTTCAGCGATATCAATTACGATCCCGAAGCGGTCACAATCCGTCTGGAGGGCGCGAATCACGGCAGTGTGACACCGGCCGGCGCCTATGAAGATTCGGAAAACGGGCAGGTGTTCACTTTTCAGGATTTTGGCCGCGTGAAGGCTTCCGACGATTTGTATACCCTCACCGCCGCCATCGCGGATAAGGCCGGAAACCGCAAGGAGGCGGTGATCCACTTCTCCGTCAACCGCTTTGGCTCGGTCTACGTTTTTGACGACTCCCTGCAGGGGATCATCAACGGCTATACCAATCAGGAGCGGGACGTCATTTTCCGGGAGATCAATGTAGATTCCCTGCAATCGGAAACGATCGATATCAAACTGTCGCAAAACGGCGCGACGAAGAGCTTGGATTCGCGAAACGACTATCAGGTACAGCAGCAGCTTGCGGCGGGCGGCGCTTGGAACATCTATGAATATACCGTACCGAAGCGGCATTTTGAAACGGACGCGGCCTATCAGGTATCGGTCTACTCCGTGGACAAGGCCGGCAACATCAATGAGAGCGCCGCCGCGGAGAAAGCGGCGGAGATCAATTTTGTGGTCGACAAGACCGCGCCGGTCGTCGTCGTTTCCAATCTGAAGTCGGGCGAGAGCTACGCGGAAAGCGAGCGGCTTGTCGAGGCGTCGATCAAGGACAACCTGAAGCTCGCGGAGGTCGCCATCACGGTGAACGGCAAGGCGGTCAGCTATGAGAACGAAGGCGAGGCCTACACCTATATCATCACGGAATCCGGCGCTCCGCAGGAAACGCAGATTGTCGCCACGGACGCAGCGGGGAACGAAACGGTATACAGCGTGGAGGATTTCTTGGTGACGCCCAACGCCTTGGCACAGATCATCAACAAGACGCCGTTGGCCGCTGCCGCCGGTAGCGGTTCCCGCACGATATTGTTCGTCGTCGGCGCGATTGTATTGATTGCCTTGCTTGTGCTGCTTCTCCGGCGCTTCGTCGCGGGCGGCGCGCGCCGCAAAAAGCAAGCGGGAGAAACCGAATGACCGTAACTATTATGAAACCATCTTCCGCAACGTGTACACGCGGGCAAGCGAAAATATCCCTGCGTAAATGATGGGGGATTCTCGTCAGTGAAATGTCCGTCCTGCCCTACGGCAATGCGT
>JAITNA010000216.1 GCA_031290715.1 Eubacteriales Family XIII. Incertae Sedis bacterium
GCGGCAGGAAGCTTGCCGGATTTTGGCCCGGGACGCGGACGCAATGGTGGTGGTTGGCGGCCGTCACAGCTCAAATACACGGAAATTATATGAAATCGCACAAAATTATTGCAAAAATGTGCTATTTATCGAGAATAAATGTGAAATTTCGTTGAAAGATTTGTGCGGGTGTAATAAAATAGGGGTTACTGCGGGCGCATCCACGCCCGAACGTATTGTTAAGGAGGTTATTTCATCAATGAGCGAATTCAGAAGCGAGAACTACGAGAACAACCCCATGCACGAGTACATGGACGAAATCGACAAGTCGACAAGGCTGCCGAGAAATGGGGATGTTGTGACGGGAGAGGTGATTTTGGTCACGGACAATGACGTGACGATCAACCTTGGGTGCAAGAAAGACGGTGTGATTCCCCGGTACGAGGTTTCCTTTGAGGAAGGGCAGACCATGCACGATGTTTTTAAGGAAGGGGACGAAGTTCAGGCCAAAGTTCTGAAGAACGACGATGGTGAAGGGAACATCCTTTTGTCCAAGAAGAGAGTGATTGTCAGCGAACATTGGGAAACCATCAGCCAGGCGTGCGACGACAAAACCCCGCTTGAGGTCAGGGTCACGCGCGAGGTCAACGGCGGCGTGATTGCGGCGTTCAATGAGGTCAACGGGTTCATCCCGCTGTCGCAGCTGTCCGACCATTACGTGGAAAAGGCTGACGAGTTTGTGGGGCAGACCCTTGTCGTCAAGGTGATTCGCGTCGATCAAAAGAGAAACAAGGTGGTGTTCTCTCATAAAGCGGTGCTGCACGAGGCGCGGCAGAAGAGAATGCAGGAGATATGGGAATCGCTCAGCGTCGGCGATGTGATCGACGGCAAGGTGATGCGCTTCACGGAATACGGCGCGTTTGTGGATATCGGCGGCGTCGACGGGCTGCTTCACATTTCCGAGATTTCGTGGGGCAAGCTGCGGCATCCTTCGGACTTGCTCGGCATCAATCAGGAAATCAAGGTCAAGATTCTTTCCATGAACAAGGAAAAAGAGAAGATTTCTTTGGGCTACAAGCAAAATCAGCCCGAGCCTTGGTCTGTGATCAACCAAAAATATACGGTGGGTCAGGTCATCAGCGGCCGGGCGGTGCAGATCAAGGATTACGGTGTGTTCGTGGAGATCGAGCCCGGCCTTGACGGTCTTGTGCATATCTCCGAGATCGCGTATCGGCGCGTGACGGACATTTCCGATGAGTTGGATGTGGGGCAGTTGGTTTCGGCCAAGATTCTTGAGATTGATCAGGATCGGAAGCGGATCAGCCTTTCCATCAAGGAAACGCTGGATAAGCCGTCCGATGACAACGAAGTGTTCGCGGTTGCGGGCGCGGAGCCGGGCGATCCCTCGACGGAGGGTTTTGATCCGGACAAGGATCAGGAGTTTGAGATTCCCGATCCGGACGGCTTGGATGTTGCGGAAGCTGACGCGGACGCTGTAGAAGCGGAAATGGAAATTGAAGTTGAAGCTATAGAAGCGGATGCGGAAATTGAAATTGAAGTTGATGCTATAGAAGCGGACGCGGAAGTTGAAGTTGAAATTGAAGTTGACGCTGACGCGGAAATTGAAATTGAAGTTGAAGCTATAGAAGCGGATGCGGAAGTTGAAATTGAAGTTGACGCTATAGGCGCAGACGCGGAAGTTGAAATTGAAGTCGAAACAGCGGCGGTTGACGCGATTGCGGAAGCTGATCCGGGCGATCCCTCGACGGAAGCTTTTGATCCGGATAAGGATCAGGAGTTTGAGATTCCCGATCCCGACGGCGCGGACGCTGCGGAAGCGAAAGATGACGAAGCATAATCCAAAACGCTTATATGTTCGTGAAATAATATTTGTGATTTGATTCAAAGGCGGGCGTGTGTCCGTCTTTTTTAATGGTCAAAAGAAAATGTTTCAAAGTGGATAGTGCGGGTATAGTATTAATATCAAAACAAAATTCCGGGTGATCAAGAAGGTCGTATGACAGGCCGTTGACTCGGAGTGCAAACAGTTTTATCTTATTTTTTAGCGAAAGCGAGGGGAGTTATTATGTTACGGTATATCGACCACACGAAAATGGGCAGGGGGCAACACGGCTGGCTCGACAGCAGATTTCATTTTTCGTTCGCGGAGTACTACAATCCGGCGAACATCCATTTTGGGGCCTTGCGGGTCGTCAATGACGATTTGGTGCAGGCGGGGACGGGGTTTCCGACACATCCGCATGAGGACATGGAAATCATTTCCTACGTTGTGGACGGCGAATTGACGCACGGCGACAGCATGGGAAACAAGCAAACGCTGACGCGGGGGCAGGTGCAATACATGAGCGCGGGCCGGGGCGTGACGCACAGCGAATTCAATTTGGGCGGTGATCTGCTCCGCTTCCTGCAGATATGGATTTTGCCGGACGGCAAGGGGCACACGCCCAACTACGGGGATTACCGGTTCGGGTTTGCCGATCGCGAGGGACGGTGGCTGCCGATCGCGTCATGGACGGAGAATCAGGCGAGCCCGGCGCCGATCAAGATACATCAGGATGTCAATGTCTATGCGGCGGCCATTAAGAAGGGCGAGTCCATTGACTTTGAGGTCGCGGAAGGGCGGCAGGCGTATATGGTGCTGATCGAGGGGGAAGCGCAGGTAAATGAAGTCGTCGATATGGTCATGCGCGACGCGCTTGAAATCACGGAGGAAAATGTGCGGATCGCGGCGCGGGAGGATGCGCATGTTCTCATTCTGGAGATGGCGAAGTTTGAATAGGTGGGATAAATGTCTTCTCCGCGTGGTATAATGATGTATAATCATGCAAAGGTGAGGTGAGGTGCGATAAGGATATGCGGTATACCAGGCAAAACAAAATCATCGAGTTCATCGCCGCGGAGGAGATCGATACGCAGGAAAAGCTTGCAGAAATGTTGAAAAACAGCGGTTTTGACGTGACGCAGGCAACCGTTTCCCGCGACATCAAGGAGCTGCAGCTCATCAAAACACTCGCCGCGTCCGGGAAGTATAAATATACCTTGCCCGAGGCTTCGGGTCGGCAGGCGACGGATCGTTTTGTCAAGATATTCCGGGATACCATTCAGTCCGCGGACAGTTCGGGGAATATGATTGTCGTCAAAACGCTGATTGGTTGCGCAAACGCGGCTTGCGAAGCGATCGACTCTCTGGATTTCCCGCATATTCTCGGCACACTGGCCGGGGACAGTACGGTTTTCTTGGTGGCGGACGATCCGAAGAATGTCCCCGCGGTCATGGAACGCTTTGAAGCCATGCTGCGGTCATAGCCCGGGCGCCGGGCTGAAATGTAATAGATAGGTTTCGATATGATCAATCACATCAGCATTCAAAACTTTGCGATTATTCAATCCCTACAGGCGGAGTTTTTTCCGGGTCTTTGCGTGATTACGGGGGAAACGGGCGCGGGGAAATCCGTTGTAATCGAAGCGCTGAGTCTGGCGCTCGGCAGCCGCGCGGATAAGTCTATGGTGCGCGCGGGCGCGGACAAGGCTGTGATCACGCTTGTGATGGATGGCTTGAATGGCCCCGGCGGGGCGGGTGAACCGGGCGGGGCGCCGGAGATTTTGACGCGCGAGGTTTCCGCTTCGGGGAAATCGCTTTGCAAGACGGACGGGGAAATCGTAACGCTTGCGGCCTTGCAGGAAATCACGGCGGGCTTGGTCGACGTCCACGGGCAGTACGACCATCAGAGCCTTTTGATTCCCGAACGGCATTTGGGGCTGCTCGACGCGTATGGGCATGATCTCATCGCGCCCGTGCGGCGGCGGGTTGCGGATGCTTTTGCGGTCTACCGGGGGAGCCGCCGCGCGCTCGACGAGGTCGTTCGCGCGGCGTCGGCATCGGAGCGGGAACTGGATTTTCTGCGCTTTGAAGCGTCCGAAATCGACGCGGCGAAACTGAACATCGGCGAAGATGAAGAGCTCATCTCGCGGATTCGCGTGATGCAGAGCAGCGAGAAGATTTTTGAAACCCTTGCGCGGGTTTATGACATCCTTGCGGGGGAAGGCGCGGACGGCGTATCGGCGCTCAGCGCGATCGGCGGTGTGCGGGATGGCCTTGCGGGGCTGTCTGAATACGGGGACGCGTTCGCGGAGATGGCGGGCATGGGCGCGGAGGCTTATTACAATTTGGAAGAATTGGAATCGCGGGCGCGGGCGGCGCGGGATTCGCTGGAGTTTTCGCAGGCCGATCTCGACATGGCGGTGGCGCGTTTGGATCTGCTCGACAAGCTCAAGGCGAAATACGGCGGCAGTATTGAGTCGGCGCTCCTGCACCGGGACCGGGCAAGGGAACGGCTTGCCAATATAGAGGATAGCGGCGCGCTGAGGGAACGCCTTGCGGCAGAGGCGGCGCAAGCGGAGTTATTATTGAAATCGCAGGCTTTGGCTTTGTCGGATTTGCGCAGAAAGGCCGCGGAGCGGCTTGAATCGGCCATCACGGAGCAGCTCGGCGATCTCAATTTCACGGACGCGCGGTTCTCTGCGGCGATCGAAACAGACGAAAATGCCTGCACGGAAACGGGCGCGGACCGCGTGGAGTTCATGCTTTCGGCCAACAAAGGGCAGCCGCTCCTGCCGCTTGTGAAGGTGGCATCGGGCGGCGAATTGTCGCGCATCATGCTCGCGTTCAAGTCTGTGACGGGGGATTTTGACGGGATCGAAACGATGATTTTCGACGAGATCGACAGCGGGATCAGCGGGGCGACGGCGAGCATTGTCGGGGAGAAGCTGCTGAAGATGGCGGCCAATCATCAAATTGTGTGCATTACGCATTTGCCGCAAATCGCGGCGTTTGCGGACCATCATTATGTGCTCGAGAAGAGTACGGACGACGAGAATACGTATACGACGATGCGCGAGATCGCGGGCCAAGGCCGCGAGGAGGAGATTGCGCGGCTGCTTGGCGGGCGAAATGTGACGGAAACGACGCGGAAAAACGCGGAGGAGTTGATTCGCTTGTCGCGGGGGGCGGGGTAGCTGTGGTTTTGAGAAGAACGAAAGCTGTGGTTTTGAGAAGAACGAATGTTTGACACTTTTGATTGATTGGGATACAATGTCGGTATGAGAAGCGGGCGTGAAAACTACGGCGGCGGCATTCGGATACTGGGCGTTGATCCCGGGTATGCGATTCTTGGTTATGGCGTGATCGACTATTGCGCGGGGCGGTATTCGCTTGTGGCTTGCGATGTGGTCACGACGGATAAAGGGATGGCGATGCCGGACCGTTTGAAAGCGGTGTACGCGGGGCTCACCGCGGTGATCCTTGAGTTTGAGCCGACGGCGGCGGCGGTGGAGGAGTTGTTTTTCAACAGCAACGCCAAGACGGCCATCAAGGTGGGCGAAGCGCGCGGGGCGGCCATTCTTGCGTGCGCGAACTGCGGTCTTGCCGTGTATGAATATACGCCGCTGCAGATCAAACAGGCGCTTTTGGGATACGGCCGGGCGACGAAGGAACAGGTGCAGGAAACCGTGCGCTCCGTTCTCGGGCTGAAAGAGGCGCCAAGGCCGGACGATGCCGCCGATGCCGCGGCCGCGGCCATCTGCCACGCCAATTCGTCAGCGTATCTGTCCCGTGTGGAGCGCTTTACGGGAATAAAATTACGGTAAAGCAGTTTAAGGCAGTTTAAGGTGGTTTTGTGATTGCATATATTTCAGGCAGCTTGATAGAGAAACTCGAAACATCCGTTGTGATCGACACCGGCGGGATTGGTTACGAGGTTTTTCTGCCTTCCAATTCGCGGGTATTCGTGAAATCCAAGGGCGACGAGGTGGTGCTTCAGACGGCGCAAATTTTCAAAGAGGACGACGTCAGTCTGTATGGATTTGAGGACAGGGCGTCCCTGCGGCTGTTCAAATTGCTGATTACGGTCAGCGGCGTCGGTGCGAAGGCCGCGCTTGCCATCCTGTCAGCGATGCCGGTCGATGAGGCGGTGCGCGCCATTGCGTTCGGCGATGCGGCGATGCTGACGCGGGCGAATGGCGTCGGCAAGAAATCGGCGGAGCGCGTGGTACTTGAACTGAAGGACAAGGTGACAGACCTCTTTGCGGGCGGCGCGGCCGGCCTTGGTACGGGTATGGGGACGGCGGCGGGTCCGGGCGGCGCGGCCGACGCCGGGGAAACAGACAGGGCCGGCGATGCAATCGCGATCCTCATGGTGCTCGGATATAGCAGGAGCGAAGCGGCGCAGGCGGTACTGAATGTCCGGGATGAATACGATTCGGTGGAAGAGTGCGTGAAATACGCGCTGAAGAGCATGGGATAAGGCGATATGGAGCAAGGCAGTGAGAGCAGGGCCGTAAGCCCCGAGGTGGGCGCGATTACCGAAGAACGGGCGGAGTACGGTCTTCGGCCCAAGCGTTTGACCGAGTATGTCGGGCAGCGGAATGTTACAGACAATCTCAAAATATTCATTGACGCGGCGAAATTGCGGGATGAACCGCTTGACCATGTATTGTTTTACGGTCCTCCGGGGCTCGGCAAGACGACATTGGCCGGCATTATCGCGGCGGAGCTCGGCGTGGATATTCGCGTCACATCGGGGCCCGCGATCGAGCATGCGGGTGATCTGGCGGCGTTACTCACAAATTTGAGCGAAGGCGATGTGCTCTTCATCGACGAGATTCACCGCTTGCATCGCTCCGCGGAAGAAATTCTCTATTCCGCGATGGAGGACTATGAGATCGACATGATCATCGGAAAGGGGCCGTCCGCAAAGTCTTATCGGATCCCTTTGGCGGGCTTCACGCTGATCGGCGCGACGACGCGGGCGGGCAGTTTGTCCGCGCCTTTACGGGATCGTTTCGGCGTAATCAGCAAGTTTGAACTCTACAATACGGATGAACTCGCGCAGATCATCAAACGGTCGGCCGGTTTGCTTGACATAGAGATTGACGCGGATTCACTGACGGAGTTGGCGGCTCGGTCGCGCGGCACCCCGCGTGTGGCAAACCGATTGCTGAAACGTGTGCGGGATTTTTCGCAGGTTCTCGGGGACGGGCATATCGGGCGGGATATCACCGAAACGACGCTGCGATCGCTGGGGATTGACAAAAAAGGGCTCGAGGGGCTTGACCGCGACATCCTGCGGCTCGTGATTGAAAAATTCGGCGGCGGGCCTGTCGGGATCGATACGATTGCGGCGGCGATCGGCGAGGAAAAGGTGACGATCGAGGATGTTTACGAACCGTATCTCATGCAGGCGGGATTTTTGCACAGGACGCCGAAAGGCCGGGTGGCGACACAGGCGGCGTGGCTGTGGCTTGGCATCGAGCCGCCGCCGGCGGCGGCACAGATGGATTTGTTTGCCGCGGCCGCGGCGGGCGAAGGTCTGACGGGAGCGGACGGAGATGGGCCGGAAGAGGATGGCGTTGGGGCTATGGCTATGGACGGGGCCGGGGAGTCGCCCGACGCGGAGATCGAGATCGTATATACAGAATGAAACTGCAAGATTTTGACTACAATCTGCCGGCGGCGCTGATTGCGCAGTATCCGGCGGCGGCTCGGGACGGCTCGCGGCTGCTCGCGGTCGATCGGGCGTCCGGGCGCACCGAGGATCGCTATTTTCGCGATTTGCCGCGCTATCTTCGCGCGGGCGATGTGCTCGTGCTCAACGACTCGCGCGTGATTCGGGCGCGGTTGATCGGGGTGAAAGAACGCACGGGCGGCCGTATCGAGCTGTTTTTGCTGAAACGGATTGCAGCGCAGGGCAGCACGGATGAACCGTCCCCCTGTGTTCTTGCGGGGGATTGCTGGGAGGTGCTTGCGCGGCCCGCGAAGCGCTTACGCGTCGGGGATCGGGTGACGTTTGGCGCGGACGCCGCGCTGACCGCGGCAGTGCTGGGCCGGACAGAGGACGGTTCACTCACGGTGCGCTTTGAGTATGAGGGTATCTTTGCGGAGATTCTCGAACGTCTTGGCCGCGTTCCTTTGCCGCCGTATATTCGCCGGGCAGATGAGGACCAAGATGCGGAGCGGTATCAGACCGTATACGCCGCCATGCCGGGCTCGGCGGCGGCGCCGACGGCGGGACTTCATTTCACGGAAAGGCTGCTCGATGAGATCAGGGCGCAGGGCGTCGAAACGGTGTTTGTGACGCTCCACGTCGGTCTTGGGACCTTTCGCCCCGTTCAGTCTGAGGATGTGCTCAGGCA
>JAITNA010000218.1 GCA_031290715.1 Eubacteriales Family XIII. Incertae Sedis bacterium
AAATTGTTAAAGGAAATCATATCGAATGGAAGACAATTGGAACTTGTCTTTGAAGATGATATTGAAAATGGCTAAAACTATGTGTTGTTGATGTATCAGCGCACATAAAATGAATCGGCGGAGATGCGGACAAAAAACGCATCTGGTTTAACATGATTTTGTGAATCGCGGGATTCGTAATCACTGGATTCTCGGGACGCTTCGCGCCCAAGAATGACAGTGGTACAGGAGCTTTAGCTCCGTCGTACCACGTCTGCCAAGAGTGCAGCGGCTCTGCCGCGTGGCACTCTACGGCTGACAGTGATAGCCCGATTCACAGGTAGCGCGAGGAGAAAGGCGAAGGATGGCGGAGGAAATATCGAAGCGCTTTGAAGCCGCCCTTTACGGGGGGAAGCCTTATGTGAGCGGGGAGCAGCCGGAACGGCCGGGCTTGATCAAGCTCAACTCCAATGAAAATCCCTACCCGCCGTCGCCTGCGGTCCGGGCGGCGGTCGCGGGTTTTGACACGGATACGCTCCGGCTTTATCCGCGTGCCGACGGGGGAATCCTGCGGACGGGGCTTGCGGACTATCACGCGGTCGCGCGGGAGCGGGTTTTTGTTGCAAACGGCTCCGATGAGGTCTTGGCGCTGGCTTTCCGCGCCTGTTTCAATACGGAAAGCCCGATTTTGTTTGCCGACGTCACGTATTCGTTCTATCCGGTTTGGTGCGATTTGCTGCGGATCCCTTTTCGCCGCGTCCCTGTTTCCGGCGATCTCCGGCTTTGCGCGGAGGACTACGCGGGCGCAAACGGCGGCGTAGTCATTTCCAATCCGAATGCGCCTACGAGCATCGGGGAGGGCGGCGATTTCGCGGAGAAGATTCTTTCAAACAATCCGGACAGTGTCGTGATCCTTGACGAGGCGTATGCGGATTTTGCGGATTTCAGCGCGGTGAGCCTGACGGCGCGATACCCGAACCTTTTGGTCACGCGCAGTTTTTCCAAGTCGCGCTCCCTCGCGGGGATGCGGATCGGCTATGCGGTCGGCGGCGAGCGGCTGATTGCGGCTCTTGAAACGGTCAAGGATTCCTTCAATTCCTACCCGATCGACAGCGCGGCGATTGCGGCGGGCGCCGCGTCGCTTGCGGACGACGCGTATTACCGCTCCGTGATTGAAACCATCAAGCGGACACGGGATCATGCAGCGCGGGAGCTGCGCGCACTCGGCTTTGACGTGCCGGAATCTTCCGCGAATTTTCTCTTTGCCGGCTGCGGCGGCGCGGCGCGCGCACAGGCTTTTTTTGCGGCGCTGCGCGAAGCGGGCGTGCTCGTCCGTTATTTCGGCGGCGGCCGCACGGCCGACCGCTTGCGTATCAGCATCGGAACGCCGGAAGAGATGAAGGCTTTGCTCGACTGCGCGGCGGCGTTTTGCCGCAAGGCGTAGGAGCGGATGAGAGTATAGAGAGGACAGAGCGGATGCTTTTTCAAAATGCCGCGGTATTGGATGAGGATTTTTCGGTCGTCTATGACCGCTTTGTGTGGATCGACGGGCCGCGGATCGCCTATATCGGTGCGGCGCCCCCTGTTTTGGGTACGGGCGCGGCGGCGGGCTCGGACAGTTTCGGCGAGGTGATCGACGGCGGCGGGCTACTGCTCATGCCGGGGTTTTACAATGCCCATACGCATTCGCCGATGTCGCTGCTCCGCGGCTACGGCGAGAATATGCAACTATCCGATTGGCTCGAAAACCGAATCTTTCCTTTTGAGGACAGGCTGACGGGCGGGGATGTCTACTGGGCGACGCTGCTGTCCATGGCGGAATCGTTCGCGCACGGCATTATTTCCTCATCGGATATGTACTACCATTGCGAGGATATCCTGCGGGCCGCCTGTGAATCCGGCGCGAAAATGAACATTTCCCGCGGGCTTTCGTTCTTCGGGGAGGGCTTCGATTTGGCGGCATACGGCCCTTACGCCGAGTCCAGAAAACTGTATTATGAAAACCACGGCGCGGCGGGCGGGCGGATCCGCGTCGACATGGCGCTGCACGCCGAATTCACATCGACGCCGGGGCTTGTCCGCGCGGCGGCGGCGCTTTCCGCGGAAACGGGCGCGCCCGTACACGTCCATGTGTCGGAAACAAAGAAGGAGCATGAGGAATGCAAGGCGCGGCACGGCGGCTTGACGCCGGTCGCCTATCTTGCGGACGGCGGGATTTTTGAGCAGGGCGGCCTTGCGGCGCATTGTGTCTGGATCACGGAGGAGGACGCGGATATCCTCAGGGAAAAGGGGGTAACGGCGGCGACCTGTCCGGTCAGCAACCTCAAATTGGCAAGCGGCGTGATGAACGCGCCCATGCTGCTCTGCCGCGGCGTCAATATCGCGATCGGTACGGACGGGCAGGCGAGCAACAACAGCCTGAATCTCTTTGAGGAGATCAAGCTGTTTGCGCTGCTTTGCAAGGAACGTTACGGCGACCCCACGCTGATCACGCCGGCGCAGGCCCTGTATGCCGCGACGCGGGCGGGGGCGCTGTGCCAGGGACGGACGGACTGCGGCGTCCTCAAGGCGGGAAACCGGGCGGATATCCTTGTGCTCGACAGCAGATCGCCCTCCCTGAACCCGGTGCATGACGCGGCGGGCAATTTGGTCTACGCCGCTTCGAGCGCGGACATCCGCATGACGATCATCGACGGCCGGACGGTCTACCGGGACGGGGCGTTTCCGACGGTGGATATGGAACGGATCTTGTTTGAAACAGAACGGTCGAAGTCGCGGATACTCGGAGAGCTCATGTGACGAAAAAAACTTTCCTGCACGGCGCGGTGATTTTGAGCGCGGCCGCCATTATTATTAAAATCATCGGCGCGTGCTTCCGTATCCCGCTTGGAAATTTGATCGGCGACGAGGGGATGGCGTACTACAGCGCGCCCTATGCCGCCTATTCGCTGCTTGTCACGATTTCGACGGCGGGCATTCCGGTGGCGGTGTCGCGTTTGGTCGCGGAGCGTGTCACGGAGGACGACCCGGCCGGGGCGACGCGCGTACTGAGGATATCGCTCACGCTCATGGCGCTGCTCGGGATCGTGTTCTTTTGCGTGCTTTTTTTCGGCGCGGAATTCATCACCGCGGATATCCAGAAGATCGACGGCGCTTTCATCGCGATGCGGGCGCTCGCGCCGGCCTTGCTCTTTGTCCCCGTGATGGCGGCGCTGCGCGGGTATTTTCAGGGGATGCAGAATATGAAGCCCACCGCGGCGTCACAGCTCATTGAGCAGCTGTTTCGCGTGATTTGCGGGCTGATCCTCGCGGTCGCCCTCATTTCCATGGGGACGGAGTACGCGGCGGCGGGCGGCACGTTCGGGGCGACGGCGGGGGGGGCGGCCGGTCTTGTCGTCATGCTCGTTTTGTATTCACGCTTTCGCAAGCAGAGCAGTTTCCGCAAACGGCGCGAGGAAGCGCGGCAGCTTCGGGACGCGCGGCGGGAAAGCACTTTGCATATTATCGGGAAAATCCTCGCAATCGCGGTCCCCATCATTATCGGAGCTTCGATTTTGCCGATCATGTACAACATCGACGCGGCGGTCGTGACGCGGCGGCTGATCTCGGCGGGGTACAGCAAGGTCGAAGCGCTGAGCATGTTCGGCGGGCTCGTGGGCTTCGCGGAGCCGATTATCGGGCTTCCGAAAGTGCTGACGCAGGCCTTGGCCATCAGCATGGTGCCGACGGTGGTACGCGCGTTCAAACAAAAGGACCGGGATTTTTTGCACTATAATGTAACGCTCGGACTTCGTTTCGCGCTCATCATCGGGCTGCCCTGCACGGTGGGGCTCATGATCCTTTCGGAGCCGGTCATGCGGCTTCTGTACGCGAGCAAATTGGAGGGGGCTGTCGCGGCCGCGCCCAGTTTGTTCATCTTCGCGATCGGCATTGTGTTCCTCTGCTCGATCGACGCGCTGACGAGCGTCCTTCAGGGGGTGGGGAAGCAGATGATCCCGGTCGTCAACATCGCGATCGGCGCGGCCTTCAAGTTGGTACTCACTTTCACGCTGACAGGGACGACGCTCTTCAATGTCAAGGGCGCCGCCATCGGGACCGTCGCCGCGTACGCGGTCGCGACCTTGCTCAATTATCGCGCCGTCGTCACCTATACGGGTACGCGTTTCGACCCGAAGCTGACCTTTGTCCGGCCGCTGATCTCCGTCGCGGCGATGGGTGTCGTCAGCGCGGCGGTATATTACGCGGCGGCAGGCGCGGCGGGGAACGCGGTC
>JAITNA010000017.1 GCA_031290715.1 Eubacteriales Family XIII. Incertae Sedis bacterium
AAAAACAGATGCTATTCGCTGCGCAGCGCCTCCACCGGGTCTCTGTGCGCCGCCGCCTGTGAGGGGAACAGACCTGCGATGAACGTCAGAAACATACTGATCGCGATCAAGGCTGCGCCCGCGCTGAGCGGCAGACGCGCGATGCGTTCGACACCGTAATTGTCATAGACGTAGACGTTCGCGGGGATGGAAATCAGGAGAGTGACGACGATGCCCAGTACGCCGGATGCGAAGCCGATGATGAGCGTTTCCGCGTTAAAGACCTCGCGGATGTTCCGCCGGCTCGCGCCGAGGGCGCGGAGGATGCCGATCTCTTTTTTCCGCTCAAGTACCGAGATGTAGGTGATCACGCCGATCATGATCGAGGAAACGACCAAGGAAATCGCAACAAAAGCGATAAGCCCCATGCTGATCGTGTTGATGATGTCCGTCACGGACGACATCATCGTGCCGACAAGGTCGGTGTAATGGATCACTTTGCCGTCTTCGCCCTCCGCTTCCATGCGGTCGTTGTACCGGGTCAGGAAACTTTCGATTTCGTCCTTTGAGTCGAAATTGAGCGGGTAGATGTTGATTTGCGTCGGGTCGGCCGGGTCGGCGAAACCCAGCGCGGTGAGATTGCGCTCATACGTGCTCGCCTGCGGATTCATAATGGACTGCATGAGCTCGAGAAGTTCTTCTTCGTCCATGTCGAGATCGAAAGCCTTCGCGAAAGCGTCCGGGTCGAAGCTGAACGCGTTTTGCATCTGCGAAGGGAGTTTCGCCATGGCCGTTTTCATGGCCCCTTCGATTTGCGATTGGATATGCGGCATGAACTGCGCCGCAAGCTGCGGTCCGAGCGCCGCCATCGCTTGTTCCATATAGCCCTGCATCGCCGTTCCGAGATAAGACCGGAGTGAGTCGCTCATCTGCGTCATATAGGTCTGCATCGCCGTCCCGATATAAGCCTCGAGCGCGGCGCTCATTTGCGCCATATACGTCTGCATGGCGGCTTGCATATATTGCTGTAATGCCGCGCTTACTTGATCTTGTATCGCGGTCGGATCTACAAGCCCTGCAAGCCGGGCGGTCATGGTTTCCCGCACCTCATCACTCGCGAGGTACACCTGCAAATCCGCCTGTATCTGATCGGGGTCGGTCACGCCGCCGTCCATTTCCTTTTGCAGAAAGCCTGTGAACACGGTGCCCATGATTGCTGAAATATCCCCGGGCGCGATGTCCATCTGCCCCGCAATCGCCGCCGTGAGCCCTGCCATATCCAAGGGCGGGAAATCCATGTTCGATAGATCGGGCGCCGGCAGATTCATGTCTGCCAAATCAAGCGCGGGCAAGTCCATATTCGCAAGGTCGATATCTGCGAAATCGAAAGGCGGCAGCTCAAGCCCCGACAAATCTATACCGGCCAAATCAAGGCCGCCCATGCCCGCGCCCGCCATATCCGATCCAAGCCCAAACGACGACAGATCGAAATCGAACCGGGAAACGTCAATGTCAAAGGCCCCGCGAATCGTGTCCTCGTTAATATTCAGCAAATCCGCGAACTTGAACAAGGAGGAATCCTCGGCCTCTTCGTTTTCCTCCGCGAAAGTTTTTCCGGTCAGCACATTGACAGTGGGCTGCGCGATCTGATCCCGGACGACCGGGGAATCCTTTGACTTTCCCATCAGATACTCGATGAGATCGGGTGTGTAATTGATCCCGGACGAAAGCGTGGTCGCCGTCGCGTCGGGATCCGGCAGCACGATGCCGACGATCTTGAGCGGCAGCCCTGCGTCAACCAAGGACTTCATGAAAGCCTTATCCGAAGATTTGTCCACCCACACCCCGTAGGTTTCATCATATTTGTACTGATCCGCCGGACAGACCACGCGGAACTCAGCGGACATCAGGGCATCATAGGAATACTCGCCGGCCTCAGTGTCTGCGTAGGCCTCAGATTCGGTGCCGTTCATGAGCGCTTCAACCATGTCCTTGAGCTGTAGGCGGTCACGCAGGCCCATCGTGTAAAGCTGCAAATCCGTTACGCTCCCGTCTGCGGACAAAACGAGAACGGTTTCGTCATAGCGAGTCGGCCATCTCCCGGCTTCCACGAAATATTGATGCTCAAACATCTCTTTTTCATCCGGCATTTCGTGGAAAGCGACGGGGCTGGGCATGCCGGGAATGGACAGGCCGCCCGAGCCTCCCATGAGTGTGAACATGCTGTTAGTCGCGCCGAGTCCGTACGAACTGAGCGCCGAATCGGGATTGACCTGATCCACGCCGTTCTTCGTTTCCGCCAGGTATATCTGCGGTGTAATGTCATATTGGTATTGAATTGCGTTGACGTAGGGGGCGAGCTCTTCTTCATTCTGATCCAAGTAGATTTTCAGCGACTTCAGATCGTTGTTATTGCGATTGGAAAACATGGTGCCGACAAAAGTCTGCTCCCTGACCTTTGCGGAATCACCGCCGATTTTCTCCGGCCGAGCGTTATCTGAAAAATCCGAGAGCAGGCTCGTGAAGTCGAAGCCCGATTTTTGGATGGAGAGCGGATAGACGCTCAGGGTTTCGCGCTCGATGTTTTGAATGTAGGCGTTGATACCATTCGTAAGTGCGAGGATGGCGGCGATCCCGATGATGCCGATCGAGCCGGCGAGGGACGTCACGAAAGTGCGGCCCTTTTTCGTCATGAGGTTGGAGAGCGAAAGCGAAAGCGCAGTCAGAAACGACATGCCCGCCTTGCGCGGCTTTCTCCCTGCCCGCTGCCGTTCCGCCGCCGGATCAAAGGGGTGGCTGTCGGACGTGACTTTGCCATCCATCAGATGGATGATACGGTTGGCGTACTGCTCCGCGAGCTCGCCGTTGTGCGTCACCATGACGACCAAGCGGTCTTTCGCGATTTCCGTCAGAAGAGCCATGACCTGCTTGCCCGTATGCGTATCAAGCGCGCCGGTCGGCTCGTCCGCAAGCACGATTTCCGGGTCGTTGATGAGGGCGCGGGCGATTGCCACGCGCTGCATTTGACCGCCGCTGAGTTGGGTCGGCTTTTTCCGGATATGGTCGCCGAGGCCCACCTCTTCGAGCGCCCGGATCGCGCGCTCCCGCCGTTCTTCGATAGAAACGCCGCTCAGCGTCAGCGCAAGCTCAACGTTGGCGAGTACGGTCTGGTGCGGGATTAGGTTGTAACTCTGGAACACGAACCCGATACGGTTGTTGCGGTAGGTGTCCCAGTCGCGCGCCCTGTACTTTTTCGTGGAAACACCGTCGATGAAAAGGTCGCCGGAGTCGTAGTGATCCAGACCGCCGATGATGTTGAGCATCGTCGTCTTGCCGGAACCGGACGGCCCGAGTACGGCCGCGAATTCATTATCGCGGAACGAAATGGAGACACCGTCTAACGCCGTCTGCGTGAACCCGGCGGCCTCGTAGGATTTTCGGATCTCATTCAGCGTCAGCATTATTCTACCGTACCGATGTAGGTGAAGCCCTTCGGCGGTTCCGGCGCGTCTTTCTTGTCCGCCGAAAAGCCCACAGGGATGCCCTCGTGTTCGCTTGCGACGGCTATATGGCACAGGGCGATTCCCGCGTCTAACTCGGTCAGATGGTAAAGTCCGCCGGCCAAGCCGCCTAAGCTTTTCTTGTAGTAGGTATGCAAGGCGCCATGATCCGCGATGTAATACCACGGCTGCCCGTTCATCCCGGACGGCGCCAGACGCGCGGCCTCTATACGCGGATCCTCGCCCCTTGAGATTTCGCCGAGGGATTTTCGTTTGAATTCGGCGAGCGTCCTCGTACAAGGCTCTTCCGCAGGTTTTCCGAACGCGATTCCGATGATCCAATCCGGGTCGGGCTGTTTTCCTTTCGCGCCGGCAAGCCACCGGGCAGACAGTCCGCCGGCATGCAAGTATAGCTCCGCGTATTGATAGAGGAATCCGGCGCACGCGTCTTTCAGCTGCTGCTCTTTTCCGGAAATGAGGAAATAGTGGGGCGCTTTAGCGATCCCAATCCCCTTCACTTCTCCCGGTCCTGCAATCTTGTGCGTGATTTCCGAACCGGGCAAAAGCGGCTTGACCCCTTTGATAAACGTTTCAATCCGGTCAAGCGTTTCCGCAGAAAGCGGTGTCATGTCAAACGCGCGCGTGGATTTCCGGGTGAAGATATGCGGGTATAGTTCTGTGGTTTCCATGTCGTTCCTCCTTGGTGATGCTTCATTCATTATATTACTGCCGCAACTATGCTTCCGCAAGCCCTTCGCGTGACCGGGGCTTTTTCGCGGCCAATATCGCTATCAAAAATAAGACGATGCCGATCGCGCCATAGATCAAAAGCGGGGCAAAATTCGCGCCGTCGTCCAAGTAAATAATGGTGCGGACGCCATCCATAATGTAGTGCTGCGGCACGAGCGGGTAGATATAGCTTCTCCAAAACGTCGGCATCATCTCCGGTGCGAGCATGGTCACTGACATGCCGCAGGCGAACGTGAACACCGCCACAAGCGCACCGAGTATTCTCGATAGATTGAACGCGCCGAGGAACAGCAGCATGACGCAGAACACCGCGGGCCACAGGAACAGGAGCAGCGTGCCGATCGGCAAGGTCATCGCGCCTGCCCATGCCACGATACCCACGGCCGCAAGCGCAATCAGAAACGATGTCACGACGGCATAGCCGATCTGGCCGAGGAAGGACCGGGTCTTTTGAGGACGCGGCGCGTCTTTTTTCGGCCTAAAGATGAAGAACAGCAGCAGCGATCC
>JAITNA010000022.1 GCA_031290715.1 Eubacteriales Family XIII. Incertae Sedis bacterium
GGCGCGAAGGCGCTTCGGCGGGAAAAGAGGATCGCCGGCAAGCCCGGGGGGCTGTTTTCCGTTTTTTCGTACGCGGAACGCACGAGCGGCGTCTTTGTCGAGGGCGCGAAGTACCCGCTAAAGGACGCGGTGCTGACGCAAAGCTATCCCATCGGCGTGCACAATGAATTTACGGCTGAACCCTTTGTCAGCATTCGCGCCGGTTTCGGCCGCTTGCTGATTGTTGTTGAAAAGTGAGGTTTGTATGGGACTGACAAAGGAATTGACAAAGGACGAATATCTTTCGCTTTATGAAACGATGGTTAAAATCCGCGTGTTTGACGAAACGGCCGCCGCCTACGCGGACTCGGGCGAGCTATGCGGCTTCGTACACCCTTATTCGGGCGAGGAAGCCATCGCCGCCGGCGTGTGCGGCGAGCTGACCAAGGACGACTGCGTTTGCAGTACTCACCGCGGGCACGGCCACATTATCGCGAAGGGCGGGGACGTGAACAAAATGTGGGCGGAGCTGTACGGCAAGGCGACCGGGTACAGCCAGGGGAAGAGCGGGTCGATGCACATCGCGGATATCAGTATCGGCATTATCGGAGCCAACGGCATCGTCGGCGCCGGGCTTCCGATTGCCAACGGCGTCGCGTTCGCCCTTGATTATCAAGGCAAAGACGCGGTTTGCGTCGCGTTTTTCGGGGATGGGGCGACGAACCGGGGCACTTTTCATGAAGCGCTCAATCTCGCTTCCGTCTGGAATCTGCCTGTACTTTTCGTGTGCGAGAATAACGGCTTCGCTTCGACGACGCCCCGCGCGGAGGCGATGAATGTCGCGCGCGTGTCCGAACGCGCCGCTTCCTACGGCATGACGGGCGTCACCGTCGACGGCAACGACCCGCTCGCGGTGAAAGAAGCTGTGCGCGCGGCGCGGCTGCGGCTGCGGGAAGGCGGCGGGCAGACCCTGCTTGAATGCATTACGTGGCGGCACCATCAGCATTTCATCGGGGACCGGTCGGACTATAAGGACCCGGAGGATCAGGCGCGCTGGCTGTCGGAAGAGATGGACCCGATCCCAAGGTTTGAAAAGCGAATCTTGGAAGCCGGGATTGCGGACGAACGGGAGCTTGCGGAGATTCGGGAGCGGGTTGACGCCGAAATCATAGCGGCGGTTCGTTACGGAAAAGAGAGCCCCTACCCCGCGCCGGAATCCATGTATGATTTTGTGTATGCAGACTGAAAGGGAGAAACGGGATAATGGCAATCATGACCTATTCTGAGGCAGTGCAGGATGCCATACAGCAGGAAATGCGGCGGGACCCTAACGTATTCATTGCGGGGGAGGACGTTACGCGCAAGCATACGAAAGTGCTGTTAGAGGAGTTTGGGCCGAAGCGGGTGCGGGATACACCCATCAGCGAATCGCAGATTATCAGCCTTGGCGTCGGCGCTGCGGCCATGGGGCTGCGACCCATCCTCATCATGTCGTTCATGGATTTTCTCGGGTGCAGCATGGATGAGATCATGAATCAAGCGGCCAAGATGACCTATATGCTCGGCGGGCAAACGCATCTTCCGATGACGATTTGCGCGGCTATGGGTGCGGGAATCCGTGCGGCGGCGCAGCATTCGCAATCACTTGAAGCCATCTTTGCACATTTACCCGGCTTGAAAGTCGTTACATTATCGTGTCCGAAAAACGCCAAGGGACTCATGGCACAGGCCATCCGCGACGAAAATCCCGTGCTCGTGCTCGAACACAAGGCCCTCGGGGGGATGGCGGGCGAGGTCCCGGGCGGCCCGTTTGCCATGCCGTTCGGGAAGGCCGATGTCCTGCGCGCGGGCGTGGATGTGACGCTCATCTCGTGGGGGCGCATGGTACACCGCTGCATGGACGCCACCGCGGAGTTGGAAAAGAAGGGGATCGACGCGGAGGTCATCGACATTGTTTCGCTCGTGCCGTTCGATGAAGAGGGCGTACTCGCGTCCGCGGCGAAAACGGGCCGCGTCGTCATCGCGCATGAAGCGACGGAGCACGGCGGGTTCGGCGGGGAGATCGCGGCGCGGATCGCGGACAAGGGCTACGGCTTCCTGAAAGGGCCGATCAAGCGGATCGGGGCGCCCTTTGTCCCGGTGCCGTTCTCGCCGGTATTGGAGGACAGATATATCCCGAGTACGGAGCAGATTGTGTCGCTTGCGGCGGGGCTGTTTTGAGGTGGGTGGGGCTCTTTTTTGGGGAGCGCGAGAACCGTCAGAAACCACTGTGTCCAGAATAAGGAGTATCAAATGTTTGAATCATTTTATGAACGTTATGAGAAAGTACTACATGATATCAACAAGGATAATATGGCAAAGTATAAACCAACAGGACAAACTTTATTAGCGTTTGTTCTCGGGGTGTTGGCTGCATTTGTATTGATTGTTGTTGCCATCAATCCAGACTGTTTCACAATGTCAATGAAAATACTTCTGATTGTTCTTGTAGGATTCTCATTTGTTCTTTCATTTATTCGATTAAATATATCGAGTAAGGAAACAAAGTCAAAAATAGAAAAGGAACGCGTTTCTGTGTATTATCCAAAAATAGAAGATCTTTTCAAAGAGGAAGATTTCAAATGCTATGATTCTTCAAAGGGTATCGAATACTTGATTATCTGTGCACAAAATAAAAAAGAAGCATCTGATAGCGTAGTAATACGCATTATTTCATGGATAGGGTCGGTGGTTTTAACTATATTAATATCAATAATGGCAACGATAATCACGAATGAAATGTATGCTACAAAGTCATCTGAACAGTTAAATGCGCTGTTAAACAATACGCTTTATATAGGTACAATGCTGCTCATTATTATCATCATAGTTAGGTTGATTTACAGAGGCATTGAAATCTGTGCCCAAAAAAATGTGTACAAATTACCTCGATTAATTGAAGATCTCGCTTATATTAGAATGTATAAATATTAAACACAATCGTTTGCAGACAAAAGGGGACGGTTCATTTGTCCTCTTTTTGCCGGAGCGGTGATTCGGACACAAAAACCGACCCCCTGTGTCACGGGCTCAGGAGCCACTTCCAAACCGGATCGCTTTTATTTCGACCCCGTCCCGTTCGATGCTTTGCTCTTCGTCAAGCGTGACAAAGATCATTTCGTTGATTTCGACTTTGGACTTGTATTTGACAAGTGAAAATACCTCACGACCCACCGTATCGGCGTCAGACGACGAAAGTAAGACCTGAATTCCGGTCTTTGTGTCCGGAAGATAGAAATCCACTTCGTATTTGTCTTTCAGAAAGTACAGCGGCAACCCCCTCCTCACTAAATCCATCGCGACCGCGTTTTCAAGCAG
>JAITNA010000047.1 GCA_031290715.1 Eubacteriales Family XIII. Incertae Sedis bacterium
GGTCAATGTGGACGCGAAGATTGAAGCGATCGTGCGGGACTATATCATGCCGGGGGAATATTTCACCATCAACCGGGCGCGGCAATACGGCAAGACGACAACATTGGCCTTGCTGCGGCGGCGGCTTGCAGCGGACTGTTTCGTCCTTGATATGAGTTTCGAGGGCGCGGAGTCGTATTTCACCTCCCTCGAGAATTTGGTCAACGGCGTTCTGCGAAATTTCACGCAGTTGAGCAAGAGGGAATTTCCGGAGTTGGCGAAAATATGGGAGCGGAAGGCAGACGCGGAGTTTCCGCTCGACGATTTGGGCGACCGCATTACGGAATTCTGCGGGGCGGCGGGCCGGGGCGTCGTGCTGATGATCGATGAAGCGGATAAGGCTTCTGACTACGGCGTGTTTTCGGCGTTTCTGGGGCTGCGTCGGAAGAAATATCTGGAGCGCTCCGAAACCGGCGCGCCCACTTTCCGGAGCGTCATCCTTGCGGGCGTCCATGACATCAAAAACCTGCGGGCGAAGATTCGCCCGGACGCGGAGCACAGCTACAACAGCCCTTGGAACATCGCCGCGCCGTTTAACATCGATATGAGCTTCGGCCCGGAGGAGATCGCCACGATGCTTCTCGAGTACGAAGGCGACCATCAAACAGGCATGGATATCATGGCGGTTGCAGGGCGGCTCTATTATTACACAAGCGGCTACCCCTTTCTTGTCAGCCGGCTTTGCAAGACCATGGACGAAACGCCATTAGAATGGACGGCTGCGGGCGTAGACGAAGCGGAGAACAATCTGCTGCGCGGATGGAATACACTTTTTGAAGATATCATCAAGAATGTCACGGCATATCCGTTATTCAGCAAGCTGCTTGAGGATATCTTGCTGAACGGCCAAGAGTTTTCGTTTGCGTTCAGCAATTCGGCGATGAACCTTGGCGCGATGTTCGGGATTTTGAAAGAGGATGGGCGCAAGGCGGTTGTTTCCAACATTATTTTTGAAACAGTCCTCTATGATTATTTCACGTCTAAAGAGGAAACGAAACTCTTGTTCAGCTGTTACACGGAGAACAAATCTCTGTTTATACACGACGGAAAATTAGATCTCGGGACCGTGATCAACCGCTTTGCGGCCTTCATGAAGGCGGAATACCGCGACGAGGACGGGGCGTTCATCGAACGGCAGGCGCGGCTTTTGTTTTTGAGCTTTCTGAAGCCCATCATTAACGGGACGGGGCACTACGCGGTGGAGCCGGAAACGCGGGGCAGCCGGCGCATGGACGTGGTCGTCTTTTACGGCGGCGAGGAACACATCATTGAGTTGAAGATATGGCATGGGGAACAGGCCGCCGCGGAGGGCTATGATCAGCTTGTTTCTTATCTGAAAAGCCGGGGGCAGACGCGGGGATATTTGGTCAGCTTCGCGGACAACAGAAAGTCGCCGCGGGAGGGACGCACTTTTTTTCCGCACGAGGGCTGCGAAATCACGGAAGTCGTTGTGGCTTACCGCGATAAGGAATGATGCCGCTCCGCCTAACACAAAAAAGAACGCCCCCTTTGTGTTATATGATCGACGCCCGTTCCATGTCGAACATATTGACGTTCTTTTTTTCAAGCAATTCGCTGAGTTTCTCAAATCCGTTTTCCGCTTTGTATGCCAGTTCCCGGTCGGATATCGAGGCTCCGAACAAAAATTCCACATGCTGACCCGGCAGCTCAAATCCTCCTCCGAGCTTATCGCCCCAGAGAAACGGCGGCGTGAACAAAACGTGCTTCATATCGCCTTTCTTGTAATACATCGCCGCGATGTCTTTCCAAATATCATCCGGAGAACAGGTTCTCTCGTTTTTGATCAGATAAAACGCGCAGGTTGCCAAAATATTCGGAACATCCCGGTACCGCTGATAGCCCGCCATTATGAGCTCAATCGGTATATTTTTCGGCGCCCCGGCTTCCATCTCGATCCTGTTTTCGTAGTCGGACAAGCCGATTGTAGAATAAAACCGAACATCGGGATCAAGCGGATCCGTCACGGTCAGAATATTAATGGAATGCGTGTTGGTTTCATCGGAATAGCTTGACACCGAAGGCACAAAGCCGATCGCGCCGGAAACGAATTTCGCCAGTTTTATATGGCGCTCAGTCGGAATACCCATTTTTCACCTCCCGCATACTTTACCTTAAAGCCATTTACATTATACATCAAAAGGCGGCGTTACAGGCGCGAATTGATACAATTAAAGAATATAAGTGTGCATAATTATTAATAAATGTGCATAATTATGCAATAATTGCTTGCACCCGGCGGCGGCGGCGTGTATAATTCATCATGCAGCAAGATACAAATCGGCGCTTGCTTATGTTATTCATTGAAAAACGGAGGTGGACATGGCTAAGGAAAAAATCGTTCTCGCGTACTCGGGCGGATTGGATACGTCAATCATCTTGACATGGCTCAAGGAGAAATATGACGCCTATATCATCGCGGCTTGCGCGGACGTAGGGCAGGACGACGACTTTGCGGCGGTCGAAAAGAAGGCGTACGCCACGGGCGCGGACAAATGCTATGTCCTCGACCTCAAGGATGAGTTTGTGAGCGAATACGTCTGGCCCGTCGTGAAAGCGGGCGCGGTCTATGAGAGCGACTATCTGCTCGGCACTTCGATGGCGCGGCCGCTCATCGCGCAAAAGCTTGTCGAGATCGCGCAAAAGGAAGGCGCGGGGGCCATCGCGCACGGGGCCACGGGCAAGGGCAACGACCAAGTGCGTTTTGAAGCCACCATCCACGCGATAGACCCCTCTCTCAAGATTATCGCGCCTTGGCGAACCTGGGAATTTCGCTCCCGCGAGGATCTCATCGAGTACGCGCGGCAACACGATATTCCCATCGAGCAATCCGCGGAAAAAATCTACAGCCGCGACCAAAACCTCTGGCACATCAGCCATGAGGGCGGCAACCTCGAGGATCCTTGGAACGAACACAGGGACGATGTCCATGTCATGAGCGTCCCCGTGGAACAGGCGCCGGATACGCCGGCTTTCGTCGAGATCGATTTTGAAAAGGGGGTTCCCGCCGCGCTGAACGGTGAGAAGCTTTCCCCCGTCGACTTGGTCCGGGAGCTCAACCGCATCGGCGGGGAGAACGGCGTCGGTACGATCGACATCGTCGAGAACAGGCTCGTCGGCATGAAATCGCGGGGAGTCTACGAAACGCCGGGCGGGACGATTATTATGAACGCGCACAAGGCGCTTGAAAAACTCGTGCTTGACCGCGCGACCCTGTACGAGAAAAACGTGTTGGCGCAGCGCTACGCGCAGCTTGTCTACGACGGTCTGTGGTTCACGCCGCTCCGCGAAGCCATCGACGCCTTTGTGGATGTCACGCAGGAGGTCGTCACGGGTACGGTGCGCATGGAGCTATACAAGGGCAACGCGCTGGCGACGGCGGCGAAATCCGGCTTCTCCCTGTACAGCGAGGAATTCGCGACCTTCGGCGAGGACGAGGTCTACAACCAGGCGGACGCGGAAGGCTTCATCAATCTGTTCAGCCTTTCCATGAAAATTCGCGCGATTCAAAATCTGAAGAAATAGGCGGGCGGCAAACCATGACGGAAAAAAAGAAACTTTGGGGCGGGCGATTCAGTAAGGATATCGACGAGGGCGTCGCGGAATGGGCGTCGTCGATCGCGTTTGACCAAATCCTGTACCGGGACGACATTAGCGGCAGTATTGCGCACGCGAAGATGCTTGCCGAGCAGGGGATCATCAGCGCGGAGGACGCCGCGCGGATGGAAGCGGGTCTTCGTGAAATCCTTGCGGAAATAGGAGCCGGCGAGATCGCGTTCA
Organism: Eubacteriales Family XIII. Incertae Sedis bacterium; assembly: GCA_031290715.1. Taxonomy (GTDB): domain Bacteria; phylum Bacillota; class Clostridia; order Peptostreptococcales; family Anaerovoracaceae; genus JAITNA01. The sequence continues at coordinate 3,838 of JAITNA010000047.1, forward strand.
CGGCGGACAACGAAGACATTCATATGAATATCGAAGCGCTTTTGACAGACAGGATCGGGGAAGCCGGAGGGCGGCTCCATACGGCGCGCAGCCGCAACGATCAGGTCGCGACCGACATCCGGCTCTGGCTCCGGGAGGAGATTTTGAGCGTTACGAACCTGATCCATGAAGTGCGCTCTCTGCTCGTCGGGCTCGCGAAAGAACACACGCAGACCCTCATGCCGGGCTACACGCATTTGCAGCACGCCCAGCCTGTTTCGTTTGCTTTCCATATGCTCGCTTGGTATCAGATGTTTTCACGCGATGCCGAGCGCATGTGGGACGTGTACAAACGCACGGACATCCTGCCGCTCGGCGCCGGCGCACTGTCGGGCGTTTCGTATGATACGGACCGCGGCTTGCTCGCGGACCTGCTCGATTTTTCCGCTGTGGCAGAGAACGCGATGGATGCGGTCAGCGATCGCGATTTCGTGATCGAATACATCTCCGCGGCGGCCATCTGTATGATGCACCTGTCGCGCGCTTGCGAGGAACTCATTTTGTGGAGCAGCGCTGAATTTGGCTTTGTTGAAATGGACGACGCATACAGCACAGGCAGCAGTATCATGCCACAAAAGAAAAACCCCGATATGGCCGAGCTCATCCGCGGCAAGACCGGGCGGGTTTACGGGGATTTGATGAGCATCCTCACCACGATGAAGGGGCTGCCGTTGGCCTACAACAAGGACATGCAGGAGGACAAGGAGCCGCTGTTTGACGCGTCCGGCACCTTGCGCGGCTGCCTGTCCGCGTTTCTCGGGATGACGGGTTCGATGAAGATCAACAAAGACGCGATGGCACAGTCGGCGGGGAAAGGATTCATGAACGCGACGGACGCGGCGGACTACCTCGTGCGCAAAGGGATTCCTTTCAGAAGAGCCCATGAAATCGTCGGGAAGCTCGTCGCCTACTGCGCGGAAAAAGGCATCGTCCTTGAAGCGGCAGAGCCGGCTCTTCTTCAGCAGATTGCCCCGGAATTCGGCGGCGACTTTTTTGACGCGATCAGCCTTTTGGCCTGTATGAACGCAAAGTACTCCGAGGGCTCAACATCGGAAGCCCGCGTATCGGAACAGATTCAAAAAGCGGAAAAAGCGCTCGGCTGACGCACGCGCACGGAAGCATTCAAACATGGGCGATTATTTGTTGAAGGTCGGCGTTTTCAGGCAAGTTCTGATGCGTAGGCGTACTATGCGTACGTTGGAGCAGCAGGTTTTGCCTGAAAGCGCCGAGATTCGGCAAATAGGCGCCCATGTGATTACACGCCGCGGTTGGCCGCATCGATCAAATGATGAATCTTCTTTAATACGGCGACCCGGATGATTTCAGCGAACTCCGAAGGGTCGCCGGTTTTGACTCCCTCGGCTGTGACCCGGTTGTATTCCTGTTCGCCCACGCCGAGGTCAACCGGGAAATATCCGGATCGAAGCAGTTCGTATTGCAGACTGACACGGGCGGCCATTTCGGAATATCCGCCTTCAAAGGGGTAGACGCGGACAATCCCCAAATGCAAAGCGGCGGCCCGAAGGCAGCCATCCCCGCCGAAATCGGTACGCCGGATTCCCCGAAAGACTTCAGCCAAATCCTTTGAAATGCTATCGGGGTCGCCCGGCACAAAATCCAGATGGTAAAGCAGCGGCGCGTCGTTTCGGTACGGAAGCAATTCCGTCCCCGCCAAAATCATGCAAAACTCGTTCAGAAGAATGCCGTCCGCGTCCAGCTGCATCTCGGCTTTGTCGTCGAATCGGCTCTTCAGCTTGCGGTGCGCTTCGACAAGGCGGTGCGCATCCACGGGGACATCGGGGATCATGATGCCATCCAAAATACGCGTCACGCCGTCCCGCGTGAGGATGCTGCCGGCAAGCTTGAGATCCGAGAACGCGAAATCAAGCAGATCCAACTTGCGTTTCAGCTCCTTCAAGCCTTCGCTGAAAGGGGCCATCGACAGCAGGATATTTCGTTTTTCCTCGATGTCCGCGTTCGTAACCATGTCTTTATACGGGATATACCTCGTCTTTTTCGTTCAGCAGCGTCGAGTCGATCCCATACTTCTGCGCCTGACGGAACTTGAAGAACTCCACCGCCGGCCCCGGGAACATCGCGCCGGTCAGGATATCCTCCGGCTGTTCGATGTATTCCGCAAATTCTTTTTTCGCCTTTTCCAATTCGGGCGCAAGGTCGTCAGCCGGACGGTGCGTGATACGATGATCGGCTTCGTCGCCGAGAATCTTTCGCGCAAATTCATCCGAGATCGGAACCGTCGTCGCGCCGTACTTGCCGCGCACGACGTCCTTTACCTCATTGGGAACCATCTTGTAACGTTCGCCTGTCACGATATTGAGTACGGCCTGCGTCCCGACAATCTGACTGGACGGCGTCACGAGCGGGGGATAGCCAAGGTCTTCGCGGACCCGCGGAACTTCTTTGAGTACGGCTTCAAATTTTTCCATCGCGTTTGCCTGTTTGAGCTGTGAAACAAGATTGGAAAGCATGCCGCCGGGCACCTGATAGACAAGGGTATTGATATCGACGCCCATGACTTTGGTATCCAAAAGCCCGCTTTTGATGTAGGCTTCGCGGATCGGCCGAAAATATTCGGAAGCCTCGTTGAGTTTGTCCATGGAAAGCCCGGTTTCTATCAACTCGCTGTGATCGAAGGCGTAGACCATCGGCTCGGTCGGGGGCTGCGAGGTGCCTTCCGCAAACGGGGACAGGGCGGTGTCAATGATGTCGACGCCCGCTTCCGCCGCTTTCATATAGGTCATGCTGCCAAGACCGCTGGTCGCGTGCGTATGCAATTCCAACGGAATGGAAATCTCGCTCTTGATCGCCTTGACAAGATCATAGGTCCCGTAGGGGTCAAGCAAACCGGCCATGTCCTTGATACAAACAGAATCGGCGCCCATTTCCGCAATCTCTTTGATGAGTTTGATGAACATTTCGGAGGTATGCACGGGGCTGAGCGTATAGGAAATCGTTCCCTGCGCGTGCGCGCCGTATTTTTTGCAGGCCTTGATCGCGGATTCGAGGTTGCGCGTGTCATTGAACGCGTCGAAGATACGAATGATGTCGATGCCGTTTGAAATGGATTTGTTGACGAATTCGTCCACCATATCATCCGCATAGTGCCGATAACCGAGTAAGTTTTGCCCGCGCAGCAACATTTGAAGCTTTGTTTTTTTCACATGCTTGCGAAAAAGCCTGAGCCGCTCCCAAGGATCCTCATGGAGAAAACGCACGCTCGCGTCAAAAGTCGCCCCGCCCCAACATTCAAGCGCATGGTAACCGATGTCGTCGAGCACCTCGAGCACGGGCAGCATCTCTTCCGTTTTCATACGCGTCGCGATCAGCGATTGATGCGCGTCGCGCAGGATTGTTTCCGTGAATTTGATTTTTCTTTTTTCGGCCATTTCGCACCTCCGGGCAACAGTAATATTTCAAGGATGTCACTACCCCGGCGCTTGATTCCCATTACTTAACGCCAGTGTAATAAGTATCTCACATTCGGGGCGGTTTTTCACCATAATATTGATAAAAAGTCGTTTCGAGCCGTCCGTTGTACAGCTTTCGCCGTCTGTCCGCCGGCCGGCCCATCGCCGCGGCCTCAAAGTGTTTGTCTGTCGTGATGAGATAAAGCGACCACGTCGGCCTTTCCCGCATGAAAGCGCCGACCTGCCGATAGAGCCCGCGCAGTTTTTCGGTTTCGCCGATGCGCTCCCCGTACGGGGGATTCGTGATCACGATGCCGAAATCGCGCTCCGCCGGCGGGCCGCCGCCCGCGGATCCCACGGAACCCGAAGCGGAACCCGAAGAAAACCCCGAAAATGAAAGAGACTCGAACTGAATACAGTCCTCGACCCCCGCTTCCGCGGCATTCTCCCGCGCCGCTTCGATCGCCCTTTTGTCGATATCGCTTGCGTGTATATGAAGCGGCAGGTCATGCCGGACAGCGGCATAAGCCGCGTTTCTCTCCGTTTTCCAGACAAGGGGATCGATGATATGCCATTCCTCGGAAACGAAGCGGCGTCCGAGCCCGGGCGCGATATTCCGGGCCTGCATGGCCGCTTCGATCGCGATCGTTCCGGAGCCGCAAAATGGATCGCAGAGCAAGCGGTTTTCGTTCCAGAACGAAAGGCTGACCATGGCGGCAGCCAGTGTTTCCTTGATCGGCGCGTCAACATTTGCCGTGCGATAGCCCCGCTTGTGCAGCCCCGCCCCGGAGGTATCGAGGGTAATGAGCGCCCTGTCCTTTTGCAAGGAGATACGAAGCCGATATTTTGCCCCTGTTTTGGAAAGGCGCGCCGCGGCGGGCAAGGCATACGCTTCCCGCAATCGGTCGGCGAGCGCTTTCTCGCAGACAGCTTGGACAGACGGCACAGCGTGCAGTTTGGAGCGCACGGATACGGCGTCCGTCGCAAACGCGGCGTCGGCCGTCATATATTCCTCAAACGGAATCGCGCGCACACCTTGATACAGGTCCTCGAATTCAAACGCGTCAAACTCCGCAAGCTTGAGATACACGCGATCCGCGCTGCGCAGCCAAAGATTGGCGCGCACAATGGCTTCCTCATTTCCCGTAAAGGTAATACGTCCGTCCTCCGAGCGCGTCACGCGATAGCCAAGGGCTTCGACCTCGCGTTTCACCACCGCTTCGAGCCCGAACGTCGCCGTTGCAATCAGTTCATATCGCATTTGCCCGGCCCCTGCACCGGAAGGGAAATCGTGACCGTCGTCCCCTCGCCCGGCTCGCTCTCAATCATGATCGAACCGCCGTGCGCCTCGGCAATACTCTTGACGATCGACAAGCCAAGGCCGTACCCGCCTGTTTTTTTCGAGCGGGAACCCTCGACGCGGTAAAAGCGATCGAAAATCCGATCCAGATCTCTCGCCGGGATTCCCGCGCCCGTGTCTGAAATCACAATCTGCACCGCATCATCTTTGCGAATAATGGAAACATGTACCCTCCCGCCTTCTTTGTTAAATTTGATCGCATTCTCTATTATATTATACAGCATATCATAAATCATGGCGGGATTGCCTTTTATCGCCGCGGCCGTGTCGTCTATCGCGAGCTCGACCCTGTTTCCCGCCGCGCGGAACGCAAGCATTTTCGCGATTTGGGATAATACCGCTCCGAGTTCAATTTGATGGGAATAAGCGCGTTCTTTGCCCTCGTCGAGCGAGGAGAGCAGCATGATTTCTTCGATCAGCGTGATCAAACGGCGCGTTTCCGTACTGATCCTGCCGGCAAATTCGCGGATGTCCTGCGGCTTCGCGGCACCCTTTTCGATCAGCTCCGCATAGCCCGAGATCACGGTCAGGGGGGTCTTGAGCTCGTGGGAAACATTGCCCGTAAACTCCCGTTCCAATTCCGCGGTACGTTCGTTTTCCGTCACATCAAGGAAGAGCGCGATGGCGCCGCTCCCGCGTATCGCCGTGATGAATACCGCGTAGATTTGCTCGCCGCAGACATAGTTGAACGCACGGCGGCCAACGGAAAACGCGCCGCGGAGCCGGCTCAGTATCCCCTCGTCCGAAAAAATTTCAGACAGTTTGCGGCCTTTCAGATAATCCCCTATCTCCTTGATATCCATTATTTCCTTAGCGGGATCGCGATTGATCGACATCGGAGCGGATGGGGGGAAGCTCCGGAGAAGCCCGTCGTTGAGCAGCAGCAGATTGTCGTCCTCATCGTAAATGACGACGCCCTCCTGAATGCTGTTGGCCACCGCGATAATCGTCGCGTTTTGCCGCTGCTGCTCCGCTGTTTGCGCGGCAATGCGTTCCCGCTGCCGGTCGATCATCCGCACGAAAGGCTGCAGCTCAGGATACGGCGCTTTCGTATCCGACTCCGGGTTGATACGCGCAAGCGGCTCAATGATACGGGATACAATCTTCCGTACGACAAAATAGGCGATCACAATCAAAACCACCAAAATATCAAACGCGATGCTCAGCATCGGCCTGAATTGGTCCATGATGTCGTCCTGTACGCACGCAACGCGCAGGACATTTCCGCTTGCAAGCAATATCGCCGCGTATCGCATACGCCGCTCCCCGCCGGAAGAAACGCGGATTTCATAGCGCGTTCCTTCCCGAAGAAGTACATTGACGATGTCTTTTCTGTCAGAAAGGCCGTCATAGGGTTCCGCGCCCGCGGCGGAATCGTAAAGAATCGCCCCATCCGGCGCGATGATATCAACGCGCGTATTCTCATGATCGGTCAGGCGAATGGAATCCTCGGGCAAGACCGCAAGTTTTTCCGCCCTGAGCACGATGTCGCGATCGATATTGGCAATCAAGGTATAGTAGGATACGACGCTCAATGTGACTGTCGTCACAAGCAGACTGACAATTGTCAATGCCAGAACCGCGCGAAAAAGGCGTCGCCTCACACAACTGCCTCCAGCATGTAGCCCACACTGCGAATCGTCTTGATCATCGGCCCGCAGCGGCCCAGCTTTTGCCGGATCGTTTTGATATGAACGTCTACCGTCCGGCTTTCACTTTCGTGCCCATAGCCCCACACCTGTTCCATGAGCTCATGCCGCGAAACGACAGCGCCCTCTTTCTGCATGAGATAATAGAGCAGTTGAAACTCTTTGTTTGTAAAGAAGATGCTTTCGTCATCGACAAATACCGTTCGTTTGTCGAGGTTGACCATGATGGGCCCCGTCGAAAAGGACGTAGAAACCCGTTCGTTCTCATCCGTGCGCCGCAGCACGGCCCGAACCCGCGAGATCAGCTCCATTACGGAAAAGGGCTTTGCCACATAGTCATCGGCCCCGCTGTCAAGACCGATAATGCGGTCGTACTCGGAGGTCTTGGCCGTCAGCAAGATCACAGGCAAGCGGCGTGTGCGCTCCTCAGACTTGAGCTCCCGCAGGAGCGTAATGCCGTCTTTGCCCGGCAGCATGATATCGAGAATCAGCAAATCCGGACGCCCTTCTCTCAGCGCGTCCTCAAAGCTTTCAGGATCGGGAAAGCCCACCGCTTCGAAATCCGCAGAATCCAATGCGTAACGTACGAGTTCGCGGATATCATCGTCATCTTCGAGAATATAAATTTTTTTCATAAGTTTAAACCATCGCTCACTTTCAAAACAACTGCATGCAATTTTCCTCTCCGCAAAATTGCCGCTATTTGATTGGTGCGCGCGGAGGGACTCGAACCCCCACGGTCGCCCACCGGAACCTAAATCCGGCGCGTCTGCCAGTTCCGCCACGCGCGCATCCCCGATCATGCGAATAAAGTTTCAAAAATCAAAACCTTATCCTTTGATAAATTATACATTTACTTTAACATTACTGCAAGACCGGTTTGTGGTAAAATAATGTTATGATTATTAAAAAAAATCCTGACGGTCAAATTGTCGTCGCCGTCAGCGGCAAAAAAAACAGCGGCAAAACGACACTCATCGAAGCGCTTCTCCCCCTCCTGACGCAGGCCGGGGTGAAAGTCGCCGTCGTCAAACACCACGGCCACCGCTTTGAGGGGGATATCCCCGACACGCCGGAAACAGATACTTATCGCTTTTTTCGGAACGGCGCCTACGCGACCGCGATCTTCGATGATGAACTCTTCGGCTCCGTTGTGCGGAAAACCGTAACAGAAAGCGACTTGATCGCGCAGTTCGCGGATGCCGGCCTCATCCTGCTGGAGGGATTCAAACATACGGATTGGCCGAAAATCCTGCTTGTCCGCGACGACCCCGCGACCTATGACGCGAACGCCGCAAACGTACTCGCCGTCGTTACAAACGTAGACCTCGAAGGCCGCATACCGGAAAACACCCCCGTATTCGACCCGGACGACCGGAAAAGTATAGCGGCCATGATTCTGGACAAGCTCGCGGGAGAGCGGGAGAGCGGGAGAAAGCGGGGGGAAATCGAGAGGTAACGTTTTAAATTTGTATGGGCGCTTGAATGATTGCTTGAATGATTGTCTGAATGATTTGCGTCCGGATAAAGCAATTTTTGCCTGGCTCCGGTTAGCCATCCACATGATTATCTTCTGTTAGTTATAGTGACTCCGACATTTCGCAATATAAATATTGTCGTCGGCTATCGCATAAACAAGACGATGTTCATCCGTGATTCGACGGCTCCACCACCCTTCGAGATCGCCCCGAAGCGGTTCAGGCTTCCCGATTCCGGCATTCCCGTTTCTTTCAATGTCCGCAATAAGTTCTCTGATTTTTTTTGTGATACGCCTGTTGTTCTCGGTGACCCACGATTGATATTGCAGCCACCCATTGGGTGTGAACACGATATTGCTCATTACTCGGCAGCTCCCAATTCTTCAAGAGTTTTCTTTACCGTGTTCATCTTTCCCGACTTCAATGCCTGTATGTCGTCAACAAGCGCTTGGTACTCTAAGGCATCACGCCTGATAAACAGATTTTCCATGAGATTGTTATACTCGGCTTCTGATATTAAAACAACATTTTCATCGTTTTTTCGTGTAATGACGACCGTTTCATAATTGCGTGCCGCTTCATTGCAGTAGCGGGCCAAGTTTTGTCTTACGTTTGTATAGTTTGTCGCAAGCATAATGTTACCTCCATAATCATATGCATCAGTACAGTATCATGTACATATTATCGCACATCGCGTTCAGACTGTCAAACGGTTCTTGCGAAAAAATGGCCGGGATGAAAATTCGGAAATCACTGTATCCACCTGAATATTGCGCGAACGTGTCTATAGAAAAAGCCCTGCAAATGTTGGAATTGCAAGGCTTTATATTTGGTGACCCTACCGGGAATCGAACCCGGGTTACTGCCGTGAAAGGGCAGTGTCTTAACCGCTTGACCATAGGGCCGTCTTTTGGGTATTACACCCTATTCATTTTGGACAAAACAGGTTCCCTTCCTTTTAGAGAAGGGAACCTCAAGGGTTCAATAGGAGCCGGCGGCGACCTGCTTTTCCGGGCAGTCGCCCACCGAGTATCATCGGCGCGGGAGAGCTTAACTACTGTGTTCGAGAAGGGAACAGGTGTGGCCTCTCCGCAATAGCCGCC
>JAITNA010000056.1 GCA_031290715.1 Eubacteriales Family XIII. Incertae Sedis bacterium
TAAAGTGCTTGGCGGTAAGCCCGGACGCGACACAAAAGACCATTTCGGCGGTATCCTCGTGGCGCAACTCGCGCGCAGCGACGATTTCGATTCATCCGACATCAATGGCCGGGAATTAATTCTCTCCGCCGAAAAAATCATCGAACAGGGACGCTACTTTATCGGCGGGAAAATAGTATACCTCGACTGCCGAACGCCCTTGATCGACTTCTACCGTGAGAACGGCTACGCGCTTGTCAGCGACGGTCCGTATCCGAGCGGATTCTACAAGATGTTCAAATCACTTCCGAAAATCTGACCGGACGGTTTACCATCGGACAGCGTCCGCCGTCGGCTAAATCTGCCCGCGGCCCCAGCCTAATTTGATTTTGTCGGGGGTTTTGACGCCTTTTTCGATGAAATAGGCGATGCGCATATTGCTTCCGATGGATACGGCGTCCACGGAGAATATTTTTTTGCTGCCGATATAGATTTGGATGCCGCCTGTATTCGCCGTCTTGATGTGTGTGATCTCCCGCACCGAATAGCTGCGTTCCCGGCCAAAAACAGGCGTCAATACGAGGTCGTCGCCGACGATGTTCAGCTTCCAGCGAATGGAATAGAGCAGGATGAACGCCCCCAGCAAAAAGAATACCCCAAAGACCAAACCGGCAAAAAGGATCACGCCATCCTCCCCGCTCCCGATACTGCTTCCGCCAAGGGTAAGCACCAAGATGAACAGCAAGACAAACACCGCGGTAACGGCGACGCCCGCGATCCGATAGAACTTCGGGGCGCGCACGACAAAATTGAGCCGGTCCGCGCGCCGCGCTTCTTTTCTGGCCTCGCCCCGCGCCGTATTAAAGAGAATGATGAGTACAATCACGATGATCGCGCCCGCGAAATATTGCACTACCTCCACCTTACTGCCTCCCTTGCGCCGCGTTCCGCTCCAATGCGATCTGTTTCGTTTCGCCCATGAGGGCGGTCAAAAATCCAGTTCGGAAAACACTTCGCCGATCGGCCGGCGTATCGCAAGGCCGGCCCGGTCGTCGACGCTCGTCGCGCTCATGTTGATCAGAACGAGATTCCCGCCCCGGAAATAGTTCAGAAATCCCGCGGCCGGGTAGACCGCGAGGGAGGTCCCGCCGACGATGAGCAAATCCGCCGCGTGGATCGCGTCCACGGCCGCGCCCGTCGTATGCTCGTCAAGCCCCTCCTCGTAAAGCACGACATCGGGCCGCACCAAGCCGCCGCACTTCGCGCAGTATGGCACATACTCCGTATCGTGTTTGTCCGATTTGCAATTCGCGGGGTCTAAGATATAGGCGAGGTCGTAGGTCTGCCCGCAGTCCAAACAATAATTGCGGTGTACAGAGCCGTGCAGCTCATACACCTCCCGCGATCCCGCCAGCTGGTGCAAGCCATCGATGTTCTGCGTCACAACGCGCAGATCCTTCCCGCCCCGCTCGATGGCGGCAAGCCCGAGATGGGCCGCGTTCGGCTTCGCCGCGGGATAGAGCATGTTGCTTTTGTAATAAGAAAAGAAGGTGTCCGGCTGCGAAACGAAAAAGGAATGCGAGATCATCTCCTCCGGGCTCCGGCCGTATTCCTGCTTCGCCTTGTACAGCCCGCTCTCGGAACGAAAATCCGGGATGCCGCTCTCCGTCGAAACACCGGCCCCGCCGAAAAACACAACGCGTCCCGCCTCTTCAATCATCTTTCTCAACTTTTGCGTATCGCTCATTTCACCGCTCCTTTTGCTCATTATATCGCAAAGAAGCACGAAGTACCATGCGGATATTGCGTCGCGGGAACCGATCTCATATCTCATTCGGCTGCATTTGCTCGCCTTGCTGCGCTTGCACGCCTTGCCGTATTATTTGCTCTGCCGCGTCTGCGCCGGACGCCGCGCGGCGCGTTTTCCTTGTGCCGCGCAAACGCCCGAACAGCTGCGGCGTGAGCGCCGGCACGGCTGCCGCGTAGAGAAGCTGCGCGACGGATGCCAGTACGACCGCGGGGACAAAGGTGTCGATCCACCCGAGCATGCGAATGCCGTTGATCGCAAAGATGACAGCTAAAATCACGACGGGAATGTTTCTTCGGTAGTATGGGTAAAGAAGATTCCAACCGTCCCGGAAAGAACCGTCAAGCGTCCGCACGCTCGACGCAGGAAACGCCGCGTACGCTTTGCCCGCCGCGATCCGGATACGGTCGGCCGCAAACTCAAAGAACGCGCGCATGACGGAATAATTATGCGCAAAAAACGTGAGCCCGACGACCGCGAAAACGCCCATGTAGGAAAGCACAGTGACCGGCGACCGCAGCCTTTCCACCTTCGACGCGAGCACGACGCCGATCAAAAAATAGATGACCGCATTCACAATGATCCCGCCGAACAGCAGATGAAAAATGTCGAAACGAAGCAGAATCAAATAGGTCGGAATGATTGCGGCGATGTTGATGTACGAGCAGAAATAGCTGCCGAGGTCGCACCAATGGTAGCCTTTGAGCTGCCGCACCTCCCTGAAACTGCGCATGAGTATTTCCGTGAGCCCGTAACAATAACGAAGCTGCTTGCCCGTTTCTTCGATAAAGGTATCGCTGACATATTCCGTGAATGAAAGCCCTTCAAAGGCGAGGTATTTTCCGTGATATCCCATACGGTTTGCGTCGATCGCTTTCGCGAGGTCCTCGGACACGCGGTCCTCCGCCCACAAGCCGGACTCTTCCATGAACGAGCGGCGCAGAAAGGCGTTGTGCCCCATGAGCGGCGTCGAAAGCCCCATGAGCGATTTCGACGACAGCCCCGTGTTTTGCAGCATGAAAAAATAACGGCACATGACGCGCGTGAAATAATTTCCTTTTCGGTTCTTTGCTTCCGTCAGGCCCTGCGCGTAGGCAAGTTTCGGATCGCGGACAAACTCGGGGACGGCCGCGGTAATGACGCCGGGCGGGAAGCCGCTGTCCTTGTCGAGCGTCAGGATGATGTCGCGGAATACGATCTCCCCTTCGGAATAACCGCCGAGGGCTTCCCCTTTCGCGAGCCGGTACGAGAAATTGAGATTGCCGCCTTTCTTGAATTTTCCGGGGCGTCCGTCAAGCGGGCGAGCGACAAACGCAATGCCGTGCCGCCGGCAGAAAGCGATACGCTCTGCCGCCATGAATTCCTCCGCGGACAGTACGCCCGGCGTGTTCATATAGCGCGCGAGCAGCGCGGCGACGGAGCCCGCGGTCATTTCCCCGCCGCAGAGCTTCATCAGCCCGTCGTCCGAGAGAACGATATTCACGGCCTTGCCGCTATGCGAACGATAGTCGTCGGCCGCGGCAAGGCAGTCACGAAGATTGTCGAAAATGACATCATTATCCTCCAGATAAACCGCGATGCTGATCGTGACGGGCAGCAAATCCTCCGCCGCCGCTTCTATGGGGCTGTTTGTGTAATAACGCCGGCTGACCGGGCGGCTGTGCCTGTTGATGGCGACGACTTCGCGTTTCATATTCCAAAGCGTCGTGACGAAATACGTCCCCGGGAAAATGAAGAACACGACGCTCGCGCAGACGACAAGCGCGTTGCCGGGCGTGTGCGGCATGAAAGCGTACACAAGGCCGTGCAGCGCCGCGTCCATCGAGAACGCGATGAGATAGATGTCGTACTGCTTGCCGCCCTCGCCGAAGCCCTGCCGCTCGCCGTAGTTCCGCAGCGCCTTGTGCAGAAAAAATTCGCCGATGATCGCGTACAAAACAAGGCCGACAAAAATACTGCCGAATACGGATGCGTAATCAACGCCGATATGCCCGATCAAATTCACAAACGCGACCTGTACGATCAGCACGCCGAACATCATACAAAGCGCCGCGGTCACGATCTGCGCGACGCGGACAAAATGCCGATCCGACCTCTCCGCGGCCGTAAGCGTCGCCGCCGCTTTCACGTTCGGAAAATCCGCGGCCCTCTTTGCCGCGCGCGCCCCGGCCGCGCTCGTTTTGATCTTCAGATACCCGACTCTTGCTTTCCGCGTATCGCATGCCCCGCGGCGCGGCGGATAGGAATAATAAGAATCGATCGAGCAGCGCCCGTCCTTGTTCTCAATTTTGACGACAAGCCCTCTGGCGTTTTTCAAAAGGCCGACGTTCGGGCCGAGCAGTTCCGCCGTGACAAGATCCGAATCCGGGACCTCGCCGCCGAAAGAAAGCGCTTTGTTCAAAGCGTCCGCAAGCTGCGCCAGTTTCCCCGCAGTGAAAGGAATGCGCTCCATCTCCCGCGTTTCCGCAAGAAGCGCCCGGAACAACACCGCGTCCGTCACCTGCGCGGCAAGCGCCAAAGTCCTGATCGTCGTTTTCATGAGCATCCTACCTTCGTTCTCTTTCCCGCTATATTGCGATATATTATACTGCTATACTACAAAAAACGGGGCGGCATTACTGCCCGCGAACCCGAACCTTTCTCCTCCGAGGAATAACGATCGCTCCGAGCAGGAACACGAAAGCAAGCGCGCCCATGCAAGACCAGAGCACAGGATTGGCGTCGTCGCCTGTCCCCGCACTGCTTGCCGGCGCCGGGTCCGCGGCCTTGACCGGATTGCCGGCGACAGGCGCGGCGCTGACCGTGAGCGTGATGGCTGCCGATCTGCCGTCCGAAAACTCGGCGACAAATTCATGCGTGCCCGCCGGATAGGTTTTCAAAAAACTTTCCCGGAGCGTAATGATCGTACTCCCCTGCGTGATCGTGTAGAAAGCAGGATCGATTTCCGTACTGCCGTAAAGCAAACGGGCAAATTTCGTGTAATCCGCATCAATTCGCGCGCTAAGGTCACCGGCGCCGTTCCACACGCCGAAGTGTGTCAGAATCGTATAAACGGCATTTTTGTTTTCGGCTTTTTTGTTTTCGCCGTTTCCGGCGCCGTTGCCGTTGTCGCCATCGCCGGTACCGTCACCGTTATCGCCGCCATTGCCATTGCCGCCATCGCCGGTGCCGTCGCCGTTATCGCCGCCGTTGCCATTGCCGTTATCGCCGCCGTCGCCGGTGCCATCGCCGCCATCGCCGGTGCCATCGCCATTGCCGTTATCATTACCGCCATCGCCGGTACCATCGCCGTCGCCATTATCGCCATCGCCATCGCCCGGGATATCCTCAAATACCGCCGTCGCCGTGACCGGTTCGGAAATCATGACAAAGCTCGTGCTCGCGCTGTTCGCGTCGTCGAAAGACACGGCGGGGCTCGCCGACCAGTTCTTGAACTGTTTGCCCTGCGGCGGCGTGCCGGCGCTGATGTTCACGACCGCTCCCGCCGCGTAGTCGCCGCCGCCGGAACTGCCCGTGCCCGCGCTGCTCACCGTGACCGCGTAAGAGGCCGGCGCCGGATTTTCGGACGGAATGACGATGCCGATCGTGGCGATGGTTATATGCGTGAAATTGATTTCGGAATTCAGCGAAACGAAATAGAGGATATCCTTGTCCGTTGTATTCTTCGGGACACGGAAGCTCCCCATCGGCCCGGCGATCGGCAATTCCGCCGGCGACGGCGCGGAGGTATCGTCGATCACAGTATTCTCCTGATTTGTCAGCACGAAGCGGAACATATTCGGAGGGGATTGGTCGCCGGGGATCGGCTCAAGGCCCGAAACATCTATCGCCGCGGATACGGAAATCTCAACCTCATCGCCGGCCGCGGACAAAGAATACGCAAAGTGCTGCGGCATTTGAAACCCATCGGGGACAGCGGCGGCGGAAAGCGGCAATTCGATGATCCCGGAGGGCTCGCCGCCAAACAGGAATCCGATCGCGTGCGACTCGCGGAACCCCCAATCGGACGGATCAAAATGGAGAAAAACGACAGCGGATGCCCCGTCCGAAGCCGGAATCACTGTATACTCTGTATCAAGGTTGGCACCGAACCGGCGGTCATAAACCTGAAGGGCGGCCGGGCCGGATGCCGTCAGGTTTTGACCCGTGAGCCGCAGGACGATATAGCCGCCGCCGAAGGGGATTTGCGGGGTTCCGTATCCTGTACCCGGATTCGCCGCCGCAAGATCGGTGAGTATGGCTCCGGACATGCCGCCGAATTGCGCGATTTCCGTTCCCGCAATGGCTTCCGCGGTCACGGTGTCGATCCTTGGATAGGGCGTTTC
>JAITNA010000178.1 GCA_031290715.1 Eubacteriales Family XIII. Incertae Sedis bacterium
AAAGAAACAGACAGGTTTTTCATTTGCGGATTTCTTGAAGTGCCCGATACAAGCGCATTTCATTTCAAATTACGCCGTATTCGCGATCAGATAAAAGGATTGGCGCTTCGGGATCGGCAACGGAAGATTGTCGGCTTGAAAGAAGTCGAAGATATAGATCAACTGTTTCAATTTGCTTATCGTCCGAGTTCATTTGAGTTGAAATTTGGCAAGGTTACAAAAAAGAATCTAGGATATTATCAAGACCTGATCAAAGTCCTCGCACACAAAACAGATTTTCGATTCGCGGCGATTTGGATTGATCGAAAAGATTCCAACTATAAGTTTGAATCGTACCTTAGTATGTATCAAACAATTATCGCGAGGTATTTTGACGGGGCGGATTGCAATGACACAATTTTTGTCCCGGACGAATTTGACGCGGGATTGTCATGGGAGAATGTAGTTGACTCAAACCGGATTGTTGCGACAATACCAATAGAATCCCATTCATGCCTCGCGATGCAATGTTGTGACGTACTCGGCGGGATTATCGGATTGGGGCTGAAAGAAACCGAGTCATATACAAATAGTGATTTGGTTCGGTTACCGTTGTTGCAGACATTTGAAGAGGAATTTAAATGTAAAATTGAAAAGGACATTGTTGTTTCATATCCAAAATCGATCCGGATTCAATCTGCTTTAATTGACAACGAATAAAATAAAGGTCCAAGCATGGACAAGAAACCCAACTCGAACCTTCCGGCAAGATTATGATAACAAATAAATCTGTCTTTGGCAAGGATGAATATAACACAAAGGGGGCGTTCTTTTTTTCTTTTTTTGTACTATTTATCACCGGTCAAGCACATACCCGTATGCGGCGGCTCGGCCGTTTTCGTATTCAAAATGAACCCCGTGAATTTCCGGCGAAAAACCGGGAAAACGATTGATTCCTTCTTCCAAAATCATCAAGTAATTCCTTGCGTCCCGGCTCCACCGCTCGCCGGGCGCCACGCAAAAGATGCCGGGCGGGTACGGCAGCGCGCCTTCGAGCGCCACTTCCCCCTCGATATCCCGCACGCGGACAAGCTTCGCGTTTCCCCGGACAAACTCCACGTTCGCCGCGCTCGCGGACAGGACCCGCTCGGGGAAATACGCTTCCCGGAACAGACGCTTCTGGTAGGTCTTGGCGTCGTTTTCCCGGTAAAATCCGTGCATTTCCCCGCAGAGCCCGCGAATGCTGCAGTCGCGGTAGCGATCGGCGTTGGCCGCGTACAAAACCGGCAGCGTATCCTTGAGCGGGACGTCCTCCTTGATCTGCGCCTCAAAACGGACCAAGAGCGAAATCAGCGCGTCCATCTTTTCTTCCGTTTCGGCCGGCGTCATGAGGAAAAGGATCGAATTGAAATCGTTTTTCTCGGGGACGACACGGCAGTCGCGCAGATAGCTTGCCAAAATCGCGGCGGGAATCCCGAAATCCTCGTAGCCCCCCGTGCGCAGATCAATGCCCGGCGTCGTCAGCATGAGTTTGTTCGGATCGAGAAAATACTGATCCTTGCCATAGCCCTCAAACGAATGCCAGGATTCCCCCGGCTCGAAGCGGAAAAAATCAAGGTCCCGCGCGATCTCATCCGTTTTGTGATCCTGCCATGGGATTCCGCGTACCGCGGGCGGCACGAAAGGCCTCAGCAGCTCACATTCGCGGAGAATGCGTTTGCGCGCCTTGATACCGAGCCGCACGCAATCGTCCCAAAGCTTCTCCCCCGCCGCGCCGTCCTGCATCCGGGCATTGACGTCAAGGGACGCGTAGAGGGGATAAAAAGGGCTCGTACTGGCGTTCATGCGATAGGCGCTGTTGAGCCGCTTATGATCTACATATCGCTTTTGCCCCTTGATGTGGCTGTCCTTTTTGTGGAGATAAGAGCCCTGCGAAAACCCGGCTTGCTGTTTGTGGACGGACTGTGTCACAAGAATGCCCGGATCGCCCTCGCCCATCTGCAGCAGCAGGGGCGAACAGCTTTTCATCATCGGGATGAACTGCTCGTAGCCGACCCACGCGGAGTCAAACAAAATGTAGTCGCAAAGCGCGCCGATACGGTCAACGACCTGCCGCGCGTTGCAGACCGTCCCATCGTAGGTCCCGAGCTGTATGACAGCGAGCCGGAAGGGCCTGCGGTTTTTCGCCTTTTCCGGATTCTCGGCGGCGGCGCGCGCGCGCAGATACGATTCCTCGAAGCAGTGTTCGTCGATCCCGCCGATGAAGCCGAGCGGATTCCGCGCGGTTTCGAGATAAACAGGCGCCCCCCCGCACTTCGTCAGGGCGGCGTCATAGACGGATTTGTGGTTGTTCCGGTCAAACAAAACGAGATCGCCGGGCGTGACGAGAGCCGCGATGGCAATATGATTGGAAGTGCTCGTACCGTTGAGGACAAAAAACGTTTCATCGGCATGAAACACGCGCGCCGCGTTTTTCGTCGCAAGGCTCGGCGGCCCCTCGTGAATCAAAAGGTCGCCCATCGCGACATCCGCGTTGCAAATATCGGATTTGAAAATCATTTCCCCGTAATAATCATAAAAGAACCTGCCCGCGGGATGCTTTTTTAAGTAGCGCCCGCCTTGATGGCCGGGGCAGTCAAACTGCAGGTTGTTCAGTTCGATGTACGCGGTCAGCGAATCGAAAAACGGCGGCAGCATTCTGGCTTCATACTCTGCGGCGGCTTCTTCAATTTCCCGGCCTACATCCTCCCGCGTATCGTGCAGGGTATTGACGATCCGGCGCGCCGCCGCGCGGACCTCGGCGGGGACGGCGGCCGGGTCGTCCGCGTAGACAAAGACAGGGATCCCAAAGCATGTATCCGCAATCCGGCCGAGGGCCTCGGCCCGGTCCAAAGATACGACCGCGGCGCAGATATCCGTCAAATCCGTGTCCGAAAGGAGCGCCGTTTCGCGCGTCGTCAGGAAACGATTCACGAGGTCGCCCGTATAGCCGATCTTCAGCGCCCTCATGCCGCCGCAGCCATCATTTCGCGGCAAACGCGCGAATCGCTTTTCCGAGTCTGCGCATGCCTTCTTCGATACGTTCCTCCGGCATGTTCGCGTAGCAGACGCGGAACGTGTTCACAACGCCCTCGGCCGCGTAAAACGCATCCCCGACGACGAAAGCGACATCCTCCGCGAGCGCCGTTTTCAGCAAATCGCGCGCGTTCTTTCCTTCCGGCAAGGTGACCAAAGCAAACATCCCGCCTTTCGGCCTTGTGAAGGTCACGCTTTCCGGAAATTCTTTTTCCATGAGCGAAATCATCAGCTCGCACCTGCGTTTGTATACCGTGCGGATCTTCTCGATATGCGCGTCGAAGTCGCAGAGCTCGAGGTACTTGTCGATGGCAACCTGATTTTCCGTCGACGCCTGAAGGAACGCGCCCTGCGACGCGTAGATATACTTGTCGAGAATCGAGCGTTCCGCAAGCACGTAGGACACCCGGTAGCCCGGCGCGAGAATTTTCGAGAAAGAACCGAGATGGACGACCATGCCGCTTTTGTCCATGGAGAAAAGCGTCGGCCGAGGTTCGCCCTCAAAGCACAGCTCGCGATAGGGGCTGTCCTCGACGACGGGCAGCTCATAGCGCGCGGCAAGTTCCAAAAATGCCGCCCGGCGCGGAACCGACCACACGCGGCCCGACGGGTTTTGATAGTCCGGGATCACATACATGAGTTTGATCCGTTCGCCATAGCGTTTCAGGATTTCCTCGAAGGCTTCGGGAACGACGCCGTCGTCATCTGTCGGCACCCCGACGAACTCGGGAAGGTAGACCTTCAAGGCGTTGAACACGCCCGAATACGTGGGGCTTTCCGTCAGCACGATGTCGCCTTCGTCAACAAAGAGCCGGCCGGACAGGTCGATGCCCTGCTGAGAGCCATTCGTGATCATGATGTCGGCCGGATCCGCGTTCACGCCGGAAAGCCTTGCCAGACGCTCCGATATCTTCTCCCGCAGCGGCAAATAGCCGTCCGTGGCGTGATACTGCAAGCCGACCGCGCCCGACTCCGTCAGGGCGATGCCCGTCGCGCGCGCCATTTCGGCGACGGGAAAAAGCTCGGGCGCGGGCAGGCCGCCCGCAAAATTGATCACCTTTGGATTTGAGGTAATCTTGATCATTTCCCGTATTTCGTCGGGCTTCAGCGTCCCGGCACGTTTCGCATACCGCACCTTACTCACCATCCTATCTCAGCGCCCTTAACCCAACCATTCTTTCATTTCTTTGTAGATCATTTTCGACTCTTCGATGTCCGGCGTTTCAAACTGGAAGCAGTGCCACAGGCCGTGCATGATATGGACTTTGACGGGAACGCCCGCCTTGTCCATCCGGTCCGCGCACGACAGCGCGTCGGAAACAAAGATCTCCGTGTCCTCCGCGATGAAATAGGTCGGCGGATAGCCCGTGAAATCAGAATAGATCGGCGAGATTTCGGGGTCCTTCAAGGCGTCCCCCGTTTTGTCCGTGTAGTACGGCACCGTAGGGCTGATGTCTACCGAGAAGATGATGTCCTTGTCAATATTGTATCGGTACGATTCGCCCTGCAGCGTGAAATCGAGATAGCCGGACATGATGATGATTTTGCTCGGAAGCGCGCGCCCCTGCCGCCGCAGCCTGGCGCACAGCGCAAGCACATACGTGCCGCCCGCGGACTCGCCGGTCAGGATGATGTTTTCCGGCAGGATGCCGAGCTCGTTCACGAGATAGTCGTAGCCCGACTCGACGTCGTTCAGGCCCGCGGGATATTTGAACGCGGGGGTGTAGCGATAGGTACAGGCGTATGTCGGCAGACCGAAATTTTCGACCTGCCGGATCGAGTTTGACCGGCACCAGTTTGTATTGCCGCGCATGAACCCGCCGCCGTGTATATAAAAGATCACGCGCTTTTCGTCCTTATCCGGGTTTTCCAATCGATAAGAATACATCAGAAGTCCCGTAGGCAGTGAGATTTCTTTCTTTATAATACCCTCCGGGGTGCTATCGTCGATCCACTCGAGTTCGCTTCCGGGCGCCATCGGGTACAGCTTGCCGTATTCGATGAGCTTCGGAATCCATTCGGCGCTCGCCTTTGACGGCTCTGTTTCCGTATGGGTCAGCCAAGCTTTGTCTTGATAATCTTCAAATAAAGGATTCATATCTATACCTCCGGGACAGTTCCTATGATATTACAATTCTTCCACGACCGCGTCGTCGTCCGCGTTTTCGCGCAGATAAGGACGGGACTCGAAGCCCTTGAACTTGATAAACCACCCGATCACGCAAGCCACGACCGTCGGGATGATCCAAGAGAAGCCGTACGGCGTGAAGATATTCCACGAGGAGTAGCCGAGGAAGCCGTAGACCGGGGTGAAGAACGGCAGCGTGTATCCATACATCCCGCTGCCGAAGTATTCGCAAGCGCCCACGAACATCGACATGATGATCGCCGCCCTGAACACATTGTCATTGCCGATCTTCTTTGTGAAAAGCGTCAGGATGATCGCCGCGCAGCCGGCCGGCATACAAATGACCATGATCGGCAAGGCGAGATTGATGATGAAGGTGACACCGCTGCCGCCGCCGGCGTAAGAGCCGACATCCATCAGGAAAGCGCAGATAAAGGCCACAATGCAAACCCACTTGTATTGCCATTTCCCTTTGGTGATCCGCACGAAGAACTGCGAGAACAGGCTCGAGCTTCCGATGGCGGTCGTGAGCGTCGCGAGCAAAACGACGATGCCCATGAGGATCGTGCCGCCCTTTCCGAGGGACGCGGTAATGATGTAGTTCAGCAGATACGTACGATCGACGGCACCGTTCGCTTCGACCTGCGCGATGAGTTCCGCGTTGGAAGATACGAGCAATCCGAGAATCGCCAGACCAAGGTAAACGACAAGCAGGCAGACGCCCGCGACGATGCCGGAACGCAGCAGTGTCTTTGACTGCGCGGAAGCCGTCTTAATGCCCTTCGCTTGCAGCGCGACGACGATGATCACGCCGATGCACGCGCCCGTCGTCATATCAAAGGTCTGAAGGCCTTCGATGGAGCCGAACTGGAACATGGACAGATATCCTGTCGGGAGGACTTCCTCGCGGATTTCACCGCCGTTGACGCAGCCCAAAATGACGAGCAGGACGACGCAGACCAACAAAGCCGGCGTCAGGAACTTTCCGATAATGTCGACGACCTTCGACGGACGGATCGCGCAGAAACACGCGACGATGAGGAAGATCAAAATGAAGATCAGCGTGGGGGCCGAGGTCGGCTCCGAGTTCGCCATGAATACCGGCCGGAAGAACACCTCTGCCGCGGTTGCGGCCGTCCGCGGCATGACAAACACGACGCAGCCCGTGACCATCCCGAAAATACCAAAGATGACCATATACTTATAGCCGATCCGATACGAAGCCCCGAGCGGCACCTGCGGGTACCTTGCCGCCGCCATCAAGCCGCAAATGCCGAGTACCGTATCCATGATGATGAACGCGATGAAGCCCTGCCACCAATCCGCGCCGCCCATGAATCCGAGGAACGGCGGGAAGATCAGGTTTCCCGCTCCGAAAAACACCGCAAAAACCATGAACCCGACTGTTACGATCGTAACCCTCGACTTCTCGTGTTTTTGGGCGGTTTCAATAGTGTCAGACATGTTCAACCTCCTCTTTCATATGAAATATAATCCTTCAAGATAATAGCGTTTGTTCGATCAATTCCCTGCCCGTCCTCTTTTTGTGCGGCATCGCCTCCTTTCCCTGCGTTCCCCGAGAATCCAGTGCCTATACATCCTTCCCGCATCCTTAGCCCTCTGCCAACTTCTTATATGCTTCATAGCGCTCGCGCATATCCGCCGCCGCTTTTTCGTACAGCCGGCCCGCCCGGTCGGGGTAGGTGAGCTCCAGCGACGCAAAGCGGTTTTCGGAACGCATGAATGCCGCGATATCACCCGTCGGCGGTTTTGAATCGAGCACAAACGGGTTCTTCCCCTCGGCCTTCCGCAAGGGATTATAGCGGTACAGATGCCAATAGCCCGCTTCGACGGCCCGCTTCATCTCTTCCTGGCTGCGCCCCATGCCGATCCCCGCCCCATGCTCGATACAGGGGCAGTAGGCGATGATGAGGGACGGTCCCGCGTAGGCTTCCGCTTCCCGGATGGCCTTCAATGTCTGGTTCGGGTCACTGCCCATGGCGATTTGCGCCACGTAGATATAGCCGTAGCTCATGGCCATCAGTCCGAGGTCCTTCTTCTTGACGTCCTTGCCCGCCGCCGCGAACTTGGCCACGGCCCCCGTCGTCGTCGCCTTGGAGGATTGGCCGCCCGTGTTGGAATAGACCTCCGTGTCCATGACAAACAAGTTGATGTCGCCGCCGGACGCGAGGACGTGATCGAGCCCGCCGAAGCCGATGTCGTAGGCCCATCCGTCGCCGCCGAACGCCCAGAAGGATTTCTTCGTCAGATATTCCCTGTTTTCCGAAATGAACGCCGCAGCGCTTAGGGCATCGCCCGCATAGGCGCCGCCCCCGCGGATGTTTTCCGAAGCGCGCAGGAGCGCTGCGGACGCGGCGTCGGATGCTTCAAAGTCGTGCCGGTCCCGCAGATAGTTCTCCGCTTCCTCCTGAATGAAACCCGCCGCCGACAGCGCGGAAACCTTGTCCGCGAGTTCCTGACGGATCGCTTCGTGCCCCAAAAGAAAGCCGTAGGCATACTCGGCGTTGTCCTCAAAAAGGGACATGGCCCAGGCAGGCCCGCGGCCCCGCGCGTCCGTCGTATAAGGTGTCGAGGGCGTCGAGCCGCCGTACGCGGAGGAACAGCCCGAAGCGTTGGCGATGAACATCTTGCGCCCGAAGAGCTGCGTGATGAGCTTGATATACGGCGTTTCGCCGCAGCCCGCGCAGGCACCGGAAAATTCAAAATACGGCAGGGCAAACTGAGAGCTCTTGATGGAGCCGCTCCCCGCCGCGTCCGCTTTGACGCTCACCTTATCCGCGAGGTAGGCCCAGTTTTCCGCTTCCGCGAGTTGGCTTGCCAAAGGCTTCATCAGCAGGGCTTTCTCCTTGGCGGGGCAGACCTCGGCGCAGCTGCCGCAGCCCGTGCAATCGTAGGGGGAAACCTGAACGCGCAGCGCATAAGCCGCAAGCTCCTTGCCGGCGGCCGCGATCGTTTCAAACGAAGCCGGCGCCGCGGCCGCTTCTTCCGCATTCAGAAGCGCCGGACGGATGGCCGCGTGCGGGCAGACAAGGGCGCAGCGGTTGCACGCGATACAGCGCTCGGGCCGCCACTCGGGTACGTCTACGGCCACGCCGCGTTTTTCATATTTTGTCGTGCCGGGCGGCCATGAGCCGTCTGCGACCCCGTACTTTTTCAGGACGGAAACGGGGATACGGTCGCCTTCCTGCCGATTGACCGGAATGACGACGTCGCGGATGAAATCCGGGACGTCCGGCGCGGGTGTTTTTTCCGTGATCCGCTTCCAGGCTTCGGGGATTTCGATCCGGATCAGCTCCGAGACGCCAAGGTCCGCCGCGGCGCAGTTTTTCTCCACGATCTCGCGGCCTTTTTTCGCGTAGGTTTTGGATATGGCGGCTTTCATCGCGCCGATCGCGGTTTCGAGGGGCAGGATATCCGTCAGCTTGAAGAAAGAGGCTTGCAGGACCGTATTCGTGCGCCCGCCAAGACCGAGCCGCCCGGCGATGCCGATGGCGTCAATGACATAGAGCTTTGCGTTTTTTTCCGCAAGCCCGCGCTTCATCTCCGGCGGCAGCACCTTGTCCAAGGCATCCGCGCTGTTCCACGCGCAGTTCAGGAGAAAGATGCCGTCCTGCTTCAAATCCGCGGGCAGATCATATCTATCTATATAGGAAGGATTGTGACAGGCCACGAGGTCGGCGGCGGCCACGAGGTAGGGCGAACGGATGGGCGCCCGCGCGACGCGCAGGTGGGACTGCGTCAGGCCGCCGGACTTCTTGGAGTCGTAGACGAAATACGCCTGTGTGTAGCAGTCCGTGTTTTCCCCGATGATCTTGACCGAGTTTTTATTGGCGCCCACCGTGCCGTCCGAGCCAAGGCCCCACAGCTTGTAGCTCCATACCGAAGGCGCGGAAACCTTGAAATCCAAGGCGGGCGGGAGCGACGTGAAGCTGACGTCGTCCTCAATGCCGATGGTGAAACCGTTTTTCGGCGCGGGCTGCGCCAGATTGTCAAAGACGGCCGCGATCTGATCCGGTGTCGTATCCTTGGAGGAAAGGCCGTAGCGGCCGCCGACCACCTTGATGCCGATCTCTTTGTCCTTGAATACCGTACAGATATCCTGATACAGCGGCTCGCCGAAGGAGCCGGGCTCTTTCGTGCGGTCGAGCGCCGCCACGCGGCGCACGGTCTTTGGGATGGCCGCGAGAAAATGCTCCGCCGAAAAGGGCCGGTAGAGGTGTACATTGATCATCCCGACCTTGCGGCCCGCCGCCGTGAGCCCGTCGACGACTTCCTTGACCGTTTCGCTGACGGAGCACATGGAAACAACGATCTCCTCGGCGTCCTCGGCGCCGTAGTATTCAAAGAGCGCATAACGGCGGCCCGTCAGTTTCCCGATTTCGTCCATATAGGCTTCCACCACGGCCGGAAGCGCCGCGTAGTATTCGCCGCCCGCCTCCCGCGTCTGGAAGAAAATGTCCGGGTTGACCGTCGTGCCGCGCGTCACGGGATGCTCCGGGTTCAGGGACCTGCGCCGGAAGGCTTTCAGCCGCTCCGTGTCCACAAGGCCGCGCAGGTCCTCGCAGTCGAGTACCTCGATCTTTTGCAATTCATGGGAGGTCCGAAATCCGTCGAAATAGTGCAGGAACGGCACACTGCCGCGGATCGCCGACAAGTGCGCGACCGCCCCCATATCCATGACCTCCTGCGGCGAAGCGGCGGCCAAGAGCGCAAAGCCCGTCATGCGGCAGCTCATGACATCGGAGTGATCCCCGAAGATCGACAGCGCGTGCGCCGACAAGGTCCGCGCCGACACATGAAAAACGCCGGGCAGAAATTCTCCGGCGATTTTGTACATATTCGGAATCATCAGCAGCAGCCCCTGCGAAGCCGTGTAGGTCGTCGTCAGCGCGCCCGCCTGGAGCGAGCCGTGCACCGTCCCCGCGGCGCCGCCCTCCGACTGCATTTCCGCGACTTTGACCGGCCGGCCGAAGAGATTTTTCCTGCCCGCGGCCGCCCATTCGTCTACCAATTCCGCCATCGGCGACGACGGCGTAATGGGGAAAATGCCGGCCACCTCCGTAAACGCGTAGGAAATATATGCCGCCGCTGTATTGCCATCCATCACATCTTTTTTCAAATCCGTATCCCCGTCTTACGCAAAGCCATTCAAAAATAAAGACCGCCTTCGATCATCCGACTCACTGCACAATAATAGAAGCAATCCGCGTGCCAAAATCCGCACATCAGCCAAAAACAGCAAAAATTTAATGCCCGCTTCTCAGCCCGCGCCCTTTCCTTTCCGTGTAATCCGCGCAATTTCAACGTTTTTTCTAAGGGAACGGGCGGCGATTTTTTGAAGTGTCCGCGCCGCCCACCCCCATCGGCGAACGGAACACCGCGGCCGAGGAGAAAAAACAGGCCCGTTTTGCTCGAAAAATGAATCAAGCGTCAAATATGAAGCAAACGGCCTTTACACGGCGCGCCGGCCTATGGTATAGTCGAGGTAAAACAGTGCGCGGCGCGCGGGAATACGAGGGGGGCTTCATGCCGGACTTATTCAAAAAAGACTATCTGCAATACGCGTTTTTCGTCAGCGCGGACGAGGAAATCCTGCCCTGCGACGAGGGGACACAGGCGTTTTTGGATACGCTGGACATTGCGGATATCCGCACGCATTTGCTGTCCATCAAGTTCTCCGCTTCCGTGACCAACTCCACCATCATCTTGAGCGGGACCAGCTACAACTTGCGCTTGACGCCGCTCAACGATACCTTTTTCACACCCCTTCCCCATGACTTCACGCCGGAATATTTGGTCACCATGCAAAATCAAGCGCACGTTTCGTCGATCATCCGCGAGCTGCAGCGCGTGCAATTTGATCCCGAAGCCTTTCCCCGTATCTTCGACGACCTGCCCAACGGGATATTTGTCGACGACGCCGACGGAAATATCCTCTATCTGAACCGCAAGTATGAGGAATTATCCGGGATGAAATTCGAGCAAATGGTGGGTTGCAAGCTGTTGGATTTGGCGCGCGAAGGGGTGCTGCGCCCCACGATCTCGCCGACGATCCTTCTGAACAAAAATGAAATCACCGTGCTGCAGACCATCGACAAAAAGAAAAATACGGTCATCTCCGGCTTCCCCGTCTGCAACAACGAGGGGGCGCCGATTTTGATCCTTACCTGTTTGAATGAAATATCCGGCATGGACGCGCTCTTTTCCGCGCATGACATTTCCGACGCCAATCTCGACGTGCTGTTCACCGCCGGCGCGGAGAACAGCACCATCAGCGTGATTGCCGAAAGCGGCGCCATGCGCGCCGTGCTGAACGACAGCGTTTCCATCGCCCAATATCCCGTCCCGGTCCTCATCCTCGGAGAGTCCGGCACGGGCAAAGAGATTATCGCCAACGTCATTCACGCGTCCAGCCGCTGGCGCGCCAATCCCTTCATCAAGATCAATTGCAGCGCCATCTCGCCCACGCTGCTCGAATCGGAGCTCTTCGGCTATGAAGGCGGGGCCTTTACGGGCGCCGCGGCCAAAGGCAAGCCGGGGCTTTTCGACGCGGCGCATAACGGCACGATGCTGCTCGATGAAGTCGGCGACATGCCGATGGAGCTTCAGGCAAGAATCCTGCGCGTGCTGCAAAGCGGAGAATTTTACCGCGTCGGCGGGACGGAGCTCGTTCGCGTCAACGTGCGGATCATCGCCTCGACAAACAAGGACCTGAAAGCGCTGACAGCGGACGGCCTGTTCCGCACGGACCTGTACTTTCGGCTCAACACCATCACGATCCGCATCCCCCCTTTACGGGAGCGGAAAGACGACATCGAGCCCTTATTATTACATTATACGTATATGTGCAACAAACTCTACGGCACGAACAAGACGCTGTCGGAAACCCTGATTCGCTTTCTTTTGAACTATGCGTGGCCCGGCAACATCCGCGAATTAGAAAATATTGTAAAACGCCTGATCATCACCTGCACCGAAGAAATCCTGACCATGGACAGCTTCTACAGCAAGTACGGGGAGGAATACGTCAACCGCGCGGCCGTACACACGCCCGAAGCCCGGCGCACCCTGCGCGACTTCGTGGAAACCTATGAAAAGGCCATCATTGAAGAAACTCTGTCCTTTTCCAAAAACACGAGAGAAGCCGCGGCCCTGCTCGGGATCAGCCAGGCCACGCTTCTCCGCAAACGCTGAACGCGTTCGGTCAAGCTGCAGGCCTACAGGCCCTCCGACCACAATTCTTTGTAGAGCCCCATCAGGTCGTCCTTCGTCGGCACGCGGCGCGTGTTGCCCGGACTGCCGCTTGCGAGCGCGTCGTCGGCCATCTTCGGGATCAGCCGGAAGAAATCCTCCTCGCTGACGCCAAAGGCCTGAATGGGCTTGACGTCCAAGGTCTTGAGCAAGGCAAGGGTCGCATTGACAAAAGCGTCCGCGCCCTCCTCGGGCATCATCCCGTCTTGGTATACGCCGATGCCATTCGCCAGACGGCAAAGCTGCGGCACGGCGCCCTGCTTGAGGAATTTCAGGCAGACGTTCAGCAGCATCGCGTTTGACTGGCCGTGGGCGACGTGAAAGAGCGCCCCGATGGGCCGGCTCATGCCGTGTACAATGGTGACGGACGCGTTGCTGAAAGCGATGCCCGCCTCAAGCGCCGCCGTGGCCATCTGCTGCCGCGCCGAAAGATTGCTCCCGTCGGTATAACAGGCTTGGATATTTTCAAAAATCTTGACCACCGCGGACTCCGCGAAGATGTCGCTCATCGGAAAGGCCTTGACCGACGTGAAGGCTTCGACGGCGTGCGTCAGCGCGTCGATGCCCGTTGCGGCCGTGACCGAAGGCGGGACGGTCAGCGTGAATACCGGATCCACCACAGCGAGCTTTGCCATGAGCTTTGCGTCGCTCAACAGCATTTTCACATCGGTGTCGGTATTTGTGATAATGGACACCTTCGTAGCTTCCGAGCCGGTGCCGGCGGTTGTGGGAATCGCCACGGTCGGCGGGCTGTCCTTTTCGATCTTCTTTCCCGCGTACTCCGTGATCCGGCCGCCGTTTGCGGCGACGACGGCGATGGCTTTCATGGAATCAAGCGGGCTGCCCCCGCCGATCCCGATGAGGAAATCGCAGCCCGATTCCTTGTAAATGACGGCGCCCGCGTCGATCATCGAATGCGTCGGCTCGCTGTTGATGCCCGGATAAATCTCATACGCGATTCCGACCCCGTCCAATTCATCCGTGAGTTTTTTGACGTTTCCGAATTTCACCATCGCTTCGTCTGTAACGATCAGCGCCTTTTTCCCGAACGCTGTGATGTGATCCATACTCAATCGAATCGCGTTCTCCCCCGTGATGATGTTGTTCGGAATGAAAAATAAGTTTGCCATGATCTCCTCCTTGCCGCAACCATTGTCATTCCCGCGAATGACAATTCCTACTCGTACAAATACATCGGCTGCGGCCCGCCCGCTTCCGCCTGCCGCTCCGCAAGCTCCAGCGCCTTGGCCACATCCCCGCTCTCGCCCAGCCTTTCGCTCAGCCTTTTCAACAAACCTTCAAGCCCGCCGCCGCCCGCGTTCACGCCGAGGGAGCCGAGAAAATTCGTATCGGGGTCATAGTACGCGTTGTCGATGACCGTCCCGTCCGAGAAATCGGCGAGGATGGATTCCTCAGCTTCCGCAAGCGGCATGATCCCGTCGATCAGCCCGTCGTCAAGCGCCTGTTGCGCCGTATAGATACGCCCGTCGGCAAGCTCCCGGACATCGCTTTCCGCGATGCCGCGCCCCGCCGCCACAATCCCCACAAACTGGTCGTAAGCTTCGTCGACCAAGCCCTGAAAAATCGCCCGCTGCTCCTCCGTCATGGGATTGTAATTGCTGCCCATCGCCTTGTTGCGCCCGCTCGTGATCGTATCCGTCTTGATTCCGTGTTCCTCCAAAAATCCCGACACATCAAACATCGTGCCGAGCGTGACCCCGATCGAGCCCGTCCAGGTGTTGCGGTTGGCATAGATATAGTCCGCCGCCGCCGAAACATAGTAGCCCCCTGATGCCGCCATGCTGCCCATGTACACATAGACCGGCCGCCCTGTCGTTTCCTTGTATTCCATCACCTTCAGATACAAATCGTCGCTCTCATAGACCGTGCCGCCCGGCGTGTCCACATAGAGATACAGCCCGGCATTGTTGTCGTCTTTCATGATCGTATCGATGGTTTTGACCGTCCATGCGTGGTGGTACGCGGAATCACTCGAATAATAATTGTTGGAGGACGGCCCGATCTGTCCGACTACGGAAACCTTTGCGATATAGGGCGAGGCAGGGCCTGCGTAGCTTTTTGCGCCGCCTGACCCGTTCAGATCGAAAAACGCGCCCGCGAAATTGCTGAAAACGCTGCCGATCCCCCAAATCGCCAAAGCGATGACCGCAATCACAACGACGACGATGATCAACGCCGTATGGCTTTGTTTCGCGGGCTGCGCGGGCGGCATCGGCGGCATCGGTCCCGCCGCCCGGTAGTTATAGGGATTATTCATCACATCTCCTTTTTCCTGATTTCATTCAGGAGCTTTTCTTTCAAATCGGCGGCGCTCAGCTCGCCGAGCTCCCCCTGCTTCGACGAACGGACGGGAAGCAGCCCGCAGCCCGCTTCCTTCTCGCCGATGACGACGAGATAGCTGACGCGGGCATTCCGGGCCTCTCTGATTTTGTAGCCGATCTTTTCATTGCGGACGTCCGTCGCCGCGCGGATGCCGGCCGTGCGGTATTCGTCCGCAAGCCGCTCCGCATAGCCATTCCACTCCGTCGCCACCGTCAGGAACTTGATTTGCACAGGGGCAAGCCACAGCGGGAACTTCCCCGCGAAGTGCTCCGTCAAAATGCCGATGAAGCGCTCGATGCTTCCGAAGATCGCGCGGTGTATCATCTGCGGCGTGTGCCGATCTCCGTCGCTTCCGACATAGGAAATCTCAAAGCGCCCCGGC
>JAITNA010000223.1 GCA_031290715.1 Eubacteriales Family XIII. Incertae Sedis bacterium
CAATCAGCACAATCAACTTTTCGCCGAGCAAAAAAGAGAGGTCGTTGATCCGGTCGCGAAACAAAACGTTTTCCAAGGTATTGATTCGCACCTCCGTATCCTGCCCATAATTCTTGCCGCTAATGGCATTGTACATCTCAAGCAGCCGCCCCTCGTCCTTGAAATAGCTTGTGAAGATACTGTCCCGATAAGCTCGATTCCCGCCCATGTTCCGTTTCCATTCCCTTTCCGCACACGAACTCCCAATTTATGGAAACAGAATAACACGGCAAAAGCATCATGTCAAACATTTACAATAATGTAATTATATACAAGGAGGCGCGGGAACCGCACCTGTGCTTCCCTAATCTCTGGATTCCCGGGATTGCCCTGCGAGTGCCTCGGGAATGACAATATTTAGCCCCATCCCGAAAACATTTA
Organism: Eubacteriales Family XIII. Incertae Sedis bacterium; assembly: GCA_031290715.1. Taxonomy (GTDB): domain Bacteria; phylum Bacillota; class Clostridia; order Peptostreptococcales; family Anaerovoracaceae; genus JAITNA01. Next base: position 421 of record JAITNA010000223.1, read on the forward strand.
TTTACATATTCGGGAACGAACGCTATACTATGGTCATGTACAATGAAGGACGGAGAGCCGCTTGGGTTGAGATCGATCTCGACAGCATCGTCGGCAATTATTTGCAAATCAGAAAAATCACGCCGGGCTGCGCGACCATCGCCTGCGTGAAAGCCGACGCCTACGGGCACGGCCTTGTTAAGGTCGCGTGGGAGCTTGTGAAATCAGGAACCGAATACCTCGGCGTTGCCACGCTTGCGGAAGCCGTCGCACTCCGCACCGCGGGCATCCGGACACCGATCGTTTTGCTCAGCGCGGTACCGCGGGGCAACATCAAGGATGTTCTCGATATCGGTGTGATCCCCGTCGTCACCACCTTTGACGACGCGCAGCTTCTGTCTGAAATGGTCGGCCGTGCGGGCCGGAAAAAACCCGCCGAGGTGTTTATCGCGATCGAAACGGGGATGGGGCGTTTGGGATTTTTGTACACCGTCAAAGGAATCGCCCAAATCCTTCAGATACAAAGCGATCTTCCGGGCGTTCACATCAAGGGGCTCTTTTCCCATTTCGCGACCGCGGAGGACGAAAATCCTTCTTTTGCGCTATCCCAAATCGATGCCTTTTCCGCTTTTGAGAATCAACTGGCGCTGTCGGGCCTTGACCCGGGGGCGCGGACGATGGCAAACAGCGCCGCGATCATGGGTTTTCCGGAAGCGCATTTTGAAATCGTCCGTCCCGGTTTGGCGCTGTACGGCATGTACCCGTCCGAAGAGATGGACAAGGATGTCCTGCCGCTCAAGCCGGCGATGTCCGTGAAGGCCAACATCGTATATCTGCGAAAGGTCCCGCCCGGCTTCACGGTCAGCTACGGCCGGACCTTCGTGACAGAACGCGACAGCCTGATCGGAACGCTTCCGATCGGCTATGCGGACGGCCTGCCGCGCAACATCTCGGGGCGGGGCCGCGTCCTCATCCGCGGGGAATCCGCGCCGATTGTCGGGAATATTTGCATGGATCAGTGCATGATCGACGTCACAGACATTCCGGGGATCACGGAATATGACGAAGTCGTTTTATTGGGCAAACAAGGCGAGAGGGAAATCCCCGCCGAAGAAATCGCGGAACTCTCCGGCACGATCAACTACGAAGTCACCTGCCGTTTCGGGCAGCGCCTTCCGAAGATTTTCAAGGGACCTCAAAAAACAGCTTAGGGAGCGTAACGCTTCCTTAGACGTTGAACAGGAAGTGGACCACATCGCCGTCCCGGACGACATATTCCTTGCCCTCGGAACGCACAAGCCCTTTTTCCCGGGCCGCCGACAGACTGCCGCACGCAATCAGATTTTCATAATCGACGGTTTCCGCGCGGATAAAACCTTTTTCAAAATCCGTATGAATCTTTCCGGCGGCTTGCGGCGCTTTCGTGCCGCGCCGGATTGTCCACGCCCGGACTTCGGGCTTGCCCGCCGTCAGAAAAGAAATGAGATCGAGCAGATGATAGGAAGCCTTCACAAGCTGGTCGAGCCCCGACTCGCCGATGCCGAGCTCCTCCAGAAAGACGGCCCGATCCTCGTCGTCGAGCTCCGCAAGCTCCGCTTCAACCTTGGCGGCGAGCACGACGACATCCGAGCCCTCGGATTTCGCGATTTCGCGCACGGATTTTACGTAGCCGTTTTCCTCCGCGGCGGAAACCTCCGCTTCCGAAATGTTCGCGGCGTAGATCACCGGCTTGGCCGTCAGGAGTTCCAGACTGTTTATAAAAACACGTTCTTCCTCATCCCACGCCGCGGCGCGCGCGGGTACGCCCGAAAGCAGCGACTGTTTTACGCGCTCCAAAAGCGCAAGCTCTTTCGCGAGCCCCTTATCGCCCTTCAGGTTCTTTTGCGTCCGCTGAACGCGCCGGTCGATCACCTCGAGGTCGGAAAAAATCAGCTCCATGTTGATGGTTTCGATATCGCGCGCCGGGTCTGTGCTGCCGTCCACATGCACCACGCCGTCGTCGTCGAAACAGCGCACCACATGAACGACGGCCGCCACCTCGCGGATATGCCCGAGAAATTTGTTCCCGAGCCCTTCGCCTTTCGACGCGCCTTTCACAAGCCCCGCGATGTCGTAAAACTCGATCGTCGTATAGATCGTCCGCTCCGCGTCATACAGCTCCGTCAGGACGCGCAGCCGTTCATCCGGCACCGTGACGACGCCCACATTGGGCTCTATCGTACAAAACGGATAATTGGCGGCTTCCGCGCCGGCCTGTGTGATGGCGTTGAACAGCGTGCTCTTGCCGACATTGGGCAGCCCTACGATTCCGAGTTTCATACTTCCTTCTTCCTTCCCTTCTTCTTCCCCCTCTTGCGCCGGTACAAATAGATATAGGCGATGAGCGCGGCGATGATCACGCAAGCGCTCAACGCCTGCGCCTGCCGCAGTGTCCCAAACAGCATCAGGCTGTCCGTGCGAAGCCCTTCGACAAAAAAGCGCTCCGCGGAATACAAAATGCAGCAGAGCAGAAAGGTCTGCCCGGAAAACCTCCGCCGGCTGTCGATACGAAGCAGGAAGAGAAACAGCAGCAGACACCAGATCGACTCATAGAGAAAGGTCGGATGCACGGTATCCCCGTTCACAATGACAGCCCAGGGCAAATCCGTATGCCCGCCGTGCGCTTCCGAATTGAAGAAATTCCCCCACCTTCCGATGGCTTGGCCCAAGGGAAACGCCGAGAAAAACAGATCCGCGATATTCAGCCATTTTTCCTTGTATATCCGGCAGAGCAAAAGGATCATGAGAAATCCGAAAATAAGGCCGCCGTGGATGGCGAGCCCCCCCGACCGGATGTCGAGGATACGGGACGCATCCGCGGAATAGTAGCTCCAATTGAATATGACATAATAGGCCCGCGCCCCGACGATGCCGGCAATCACGGCGAGAATCACAAAATTGAAAATGCGATCCTGCGAAATGCCGTGATACTTCGGCGCGCGGCGATAAATCACGAAGAACGCGGCGAGAATCCCGGCCGCCACAAGGATGCCGTACCACATCACTTCAATTCCGGCGATCGAAAACGCGACCCGGCCCGGCGACTCCATCATTGCGCCGCGCCCCCTTCCCCGTTTTCCGCAATCAAGCCGGCGAAGCCCGCAAGCGCGGCCCGCGGATCCGGCCGGTTCAGGATCGCGGAGCCCATAACGATAATATCCGCGCCCGCCCGGCAAATCTGCACGATATTCTCCTCGTTCACGCCGCCGTCGACGGCGATCTTGTAGCCGTATCCTCCCCGCGCCCGTTCCTCAAGCAGCCATCTGATCTTCGATAGCGCGGACGGGAGGAAGCGCTGGCCGCCGAAGCCCGGATTGACGCTCATCACAAGGACCTGATCCGCCTTTTCCAATACATAGCGCAGACTTTCCGGCGCCGTGGCCGGATTGAGCGCGACGCCGCAGCCCACCCCAAGGGAGCGGATGTGCTGCAGCGTCCGGTCCAAATGGAGGTTTGCTTCCTGATGGACGACAATGTATTTCGTATGATCCGTGACATAGTCCTCCACAAAACGATCGGGTTCCGAAACCATCAGGTGGATGTCGAAAGGCAAGCTTGTTTTTGCGGACAGGGAGCGGATCACGGGCGGGCCGAAGGAAATATTGGGGACAAAATTCCCGTCCATCACATCGAGATGAAGCAGACCGACCGCCGCGCTGTCCTCAAACATCGCGAGCGTATCGCTCAAATCGGAAAAATCCGCTGTTAAAATTGACGGCGACAGTATGGCCATGAATCCTTTCCTTTCTCTGCTGCCCGCATACCCTTTACACCCCTTACCTGCTCCATGTTTCACGGGCCTTTTTCACCGCCGCGATCAGGCTCAAGTAGGACCTGTACCGGGACGGCCGTATCTTGCCCGCGTCCACGGCGTCCCGCACGGCGCAGCCCGGTTCGAGGTCGTGCCGGCAATTGTCAAAGCGGCAGCCGCCCAAATACCCGCGAAACTCGGGAAACAGCTGATCGGCCCGCTCCCCGTCCGGGATGTCCGCTTTGCCGGCCGCTTCAAAGGCCGTGAATCCCGGCGTATCGTATATCCGCGTACCGTCCTCCGCGCGAAAAATCTCCACATGCCGCGTCGTATGTTTGCCGCGTTCCGTCTTGCGGCTGATATCGCCGACCGCGAGATCCGCGATCCCCGTGAGCCGGCTGAGCAAGCTCGTCTTTCCGACGCCCGACGCGCCGGCAAAAGCGACGCTTTTTCCGCGGATGAGGGCCGCGAGCTCCGCAACGCCCTCCCCCGTCGCCGCGGAGAGCAGGATCGCCGGATAGACCCCGCGATAGATCGCCGCGATACGCCTTGCCGCGGCGGGCGAGAGATCATCCTTGTTGACGCAAATCACCGCGTCCGCGCGAGCCGCTTCCGCGCTGACCAAAAACTTGTCCGTCGTCTCGAGATTGGGCTCCGGCGACGCCGCGGCGACGGTCACGAGAAAGATGTCCACATTCGCGACAGGCGGCCTGATGAAAGCGTTTCGGCGCGGTTCAATATCCTCCACAACGCCCTCTTCGTCCGCCGCGTCCGTGACGGCGATCCGGACATAGTCCCCGACAAGCGGCGTGATCCCGTCTTTCTTGAAAATCCCTCTGGCGCGGCACATATAGATCACCGCACCCGTATTGACATAATAATATCCGGCGAGCGCTTTGACAATTTGCCCGCTTTTCAAATCGGAGGCCGATTCCGTGCCGGTCATCCGGCTCCGGCCCCGCCATCGGCCGGCGGCGTTGGCGGTGTTACCGGCGTTGGCGGCGCGGGCTCCGGACCCTTGCTGACGACGAAGCTGACCGTCGATCCCACTTTCACCGGCGTGCCGACAGCGGGCATGACGCTGATCACGTTACCCGCGGGGATGGTCGCGTGGTACTCCGATGTCACCGACCCTCTGAGAAGCGTGACGCTCTTCAATTGAGCCGTGTATGCCGTGTCGTCAAATCCGTCAAATCCGGGTACTTCCGGTTTCCCAAGGCTGACCGTGACGTTGACGACCTGCCCCTCGTTGATCGGCGAGTTCGCAGCGATGTCCTGCCACATGATGGTATCCTTCGGATAGTCGTTGCTGTATTCCTCTCCGGGGCTGCCGAGCGTCAGCTTTTTCTCGTCCACTATCCCGCGCGCCGCCTCAAGCGTCATGCCGGCCAAGTTGGGTACCGTCGTCGTCTTGATCTTGGGGCCTTGGCTGATCACGAGATAGATCGGCGAGTCCTTCGCGGCCTGTTCCCCCGCCTTCGGCGTCTGGTCGATCACCTGATCGACGGGCATATCGCTGTCCGCATAGGTCACGCCGCCAAGCGTGAATCCGTTCGCCGTGATCGCGTACTCGGCGCTTGCCTTTGTCTTTCCGAGGAGATCGATCACAACGCCCGCGAAAGGCTCTTCCTGCTCCGCGGATTGCGGCGGCCCCGCGAATTTGAGTTTGACCGTTGCGCCTTCTTTGGCCTTTGAACCCGCTTTCGGGTCCTGCGAGAGCACTTCATTCTCCGCGTAATATTCAATAATCACCGGATCGCTGCCGCCCGCGCCGGAAGCGCCTGACGCGCCCGCGGCTTCCGCACCCGAAGCGCCCGAAGCGCCCGCCGCCGTTTTGTCGTCGTCCTTCTTCGGCACATGCCCCTTATTATCCACCTCGGTCGCGTCAACCTTAAAGCCGTCTTTTTCAAGAAGCGCTGTCGCGTCCGAAACATCCATACCGACCACATCGATCACTTCGACCAACTTGTCCGAAAACAAACCCGAAAGGAGTTTTGACAGCGGGAACATCAGCAAAAGCGCAATCACAATCGCGGCGGCAATCGCAAGTACCTTGTATTTGGTATCCATCTTTTTCCGGCCCTTCTTCCCGGCGCCGGCCTTCTTTCCGCTGCCGCTGCCGTTTTCTTTCGCCGACGCCTGAGCGGATTTGCCGCCGCCGAACAGCCCCGCGAAAAAGCCCGGCCGCTCGTCCTCATCATCGTATTCCCCGTCGTCCGCTTCCTCGTCATAGCCGCCGCCTTTTCCGGCATCGTCAAAATTCTCATCATGCGAATCCACCGCCGCGCTGCTGGAGCCGCGGCCCGGCGTTTCCTCATGAAGATTGGTCGGCGCCACAAAGCCCGCAATCTCCGGGTCGTCAATAATACCCGTGATGAAATTGATATTATCGAGCGCCTTGTACATCTCGTCGATATTCCGAAAACGGTCGCTCTGGAACTTGGCCGTCGCCTTCAGAACGATCTGGTCAAGACCCGGCGGCACGCCCTTGACGAGCCGGGACGGCGGGATGATCGTATCGTTCATATGCATGACGGCAATCGTCACGGGATTGTCCGCGTCGAAAGGCACGCGCCCCGTGAGCATTTCGTACAGCACGATCCCAAGCGAGTAGATATCGGATTTCTCGTCAACGTACTGCCCGCGGCTCTGCTCCGGCGAGAAATAGTGAACGGACCCCATGATGATCCCGTTCTCGCTGAGGATGGTCCCGTCCGACACCGCTTTCGCGATGCCGAAATCCGTGATTTTCGCCGTTCCGTCTGTCGTAATCAAGATGTTGTGCGGCTTCACATCCCGATGAATAATATTATTGCGGTGCGCCAAGCTGAGCGCCGACGCCATCTGTTTCGCGATGCTGATGCTGCGCTTGTAGTCGAGCGGAGCCTCGGCCGCGATCAAATCGCTGAGCGTTCTCCCCTCGACGTACTCCATGACGATGTAGTAGACGTCCCTGTCCTTGCCCACATCGTAGATATTCACGATGTTCGGGTGCAGCAGGCTTGCCGCCGCCTTGGATTCCTTTCGGAAATTCTCGACAAAGGTCGTATCCTTGACAAATTCTTTTTTCAACACTTTCACGGCGACAAAGCGGCTGAGCAATTTGTCCCGCGCCTTGTAGACGACGGCCATCCCCCCGTCGCCGATCTTTTCAAGTATTTCATATCTGCCGGCAAGTACTAAATTTCCGCCCATATCTGAATCATTTCCTCTCTAATACTTACTTTATTATCTATTTATTATCAACGCAGACGACTGTGATGTTGTCGCCGCCGCCCTTTTCGTTGGCGGCGTTCACAAGGAGCCTGCATATTTGATTCAAATCCTCGTCTTTGTTCAAAATCCCCTCGATTTCTTCATCCGTCAATTCCCCGTGCAGCCCGTCCGTACACAGCAGGATACGGTCGCCCTCCTGCAGGTCAAAGCGATAAAAATCGGGCTCGAAATTCGCGGCGGCGCCGAGCGCGCGCGTGATGATGTTCTTCTTCGGATGAATGCGGGCCTCGCTTTTCGTCAAAGTACCCGCGTTGATCAGGTTGTTGACATAGGTGTGGTCCTCCGTAAGCTGCGACAAAACCCCGTTTCGCAGGATATAGGCCCGGCTGTCGCCCACATTGACCACATAGGCCGATTCCATATCGAGGAAACAAACGACGGCCGTCGTCGCCATGCGCTGAAACTCCGGCGCCGACGCCGCCAATTTCATGATCTCCGTATTGACCTTCTGCATGCAGCGCGTGAAATATCCGCGGAGCCAGTTTTCGCGATACTTTCCCTCCAGATTGTCCGCGCCCGAGAGCGGGTTGGCGCGCAGAAAATTTTCGATGCCGGACACCGCCTTCCGGCTCGCGACCTCCCCCGAATTTTGCCCGCCCACGCCGTCGGCTACGGCAAAAATACCAAATCTGGGCAAAAGCAGCAAGGCGTCCTCGTTGTTCTCCCGCTTCCTGCCGATATCCGTCCGAAACCCAAAAGCCGCCATACCTATACCCCGAAGCCCCGTTCTTCCCGTTTCATTTTGCAGACAAAGAATCCATCGGATTCGTCCGTCATCGGCAAAAGCAGTGCCTTGTCGACGAGTTCAAATTCTTTGTTCTTTTTCAAAAACGCCTTGACCACATCCTCGTTCTCGCGTTTCGCGATCGTACACGTCGCGTAGACAAGCGTGCCGCCCGGCCGCACATAATGCGACGACGCTTTCAGAATATCGAGCTGCAGCCCCGGCAGCGCTTGCATTTCTTCATCAAACTCCTTGAATTTGACCTCCGGCTTTCGCCTTGCGGTGCCGAGTCCCGAACAAGGCGCGTCAACCAACACCTTGTCGGCCGAATCGACAAACTCCGAATCGGTCACGCGGGCATCCCAACTCCATGCGGTAATGTTCTTGACGCCGAGCCGGGCCGCCTCGCCCTCGATCAAGTCGATCTTCCGCTTGTAAATATCCGTCGCAAGCACCTTGCCCAGATTTTGCATGTCCGCGGCAATCGCAACAGTCTTGCCGCCGGGCGCCGCGCAGACATCCATCACGGTTTCCCCGGGCCTTGCGTCAAGGCACTCCACAACGGTTTGCGCGCCCTTGTCCTGAACGGAAAACAAGCCGGTCTTGTACAGATTGGTGGCGAGCAGCCCCTCGCCCTTGACGTAGATCAGATTTTGCAGCTCCGGATCCCGCTCCGCTTCAAACCCGAGCTTCGTGAGCCGGCCCGCAAGCCCGTCCGCATCCGTTTTGAGCGTGTTGGCGCGGATACACAGCCGGGGCGTCCGGTTCAGCGCGGCAAGCAGGTTTTCCACGCGGGCCCCATTATTGCCAAATTCTTTCAGCCACATTTGCACCACCCAGGGGGCAAAGCTGTATTTGATCGAAAGATAGCGCGTTTCATCCTCTTCGCGCGGAGGAAGCTCCACATAGTCGCGGTCGCGAAGATACTGCCGCAAAAGCCCGTTGACGAAGTTGATCCGCCCCTTGGAATACAATTTCGCAAGCTCCACCGTTTCGGACACGGCGGCGTAGTCCGGCACCGAATCCATGAACAGGAGTTGATACAGACCCAAACGCAGCAGAATCCGATCTGAAATATTCAGCTTTTCGATCGGCGTTCTTGTGAAGTTTCCGATAATCCAATCAAGATACAGCTTTTGTCGAATCGTGCCGTAAACAAGCTCCCGAAGGAAAGGGACGTTCGAGGGCTTGGCCTTCTTAATGTACTTCATCAGTGCAAAATTGGAGTAGGCCTTGTTTTCCTCGACGTCCCGAAGGACGAGATATGCACCCTTTCTTACGCTATCCATGATTCTCCGCTCCGTTTCCCACCTGTGTCAACATATCCGTTTTGTTCGCCCAAAGCGCGGCTTTTCAGCGCAGCGGCCGCGTTTCGTCAATCCGGTTTCCCCGAAGGTAATCCGCGATACTCATAGCCCTTTTGCCCGGCATGCCGACGACATCGATCACCAATGTCCCGTCCCCGGTCTGCACTGCAAGCCCCTCCGCTGAAACAGACAAAATCTCTCCCGGCGCCGCCCCGCGGCGCGTTTCGCTGCCTGCTTCCGAAAACCCCGCGCAGGGCCCCGCGCCAACGGCATGGGCTTTCACGATCTTGATCCGCGTATCGCCCTGCAGCACGAACGCCCCCGGCTCGGGGTTCATCGCCCGAATGCGGCGAATCGCCGTCAAAGCGTCGTCTCGCAAATCGATGTGCGCGTCCTCTTTCTCGATTTTGCGCGCGTAGGTGGCCAAGGCCTCTTCCTGCGGGACGCCCCGCGCACTGCCGTCCGCAATCGCGGGCAGCTGTTCGATCAGCAGCTCCGCGCCGAGGGCGGCCAATCGTCCGGTCAGCTCCCCCGCGTCGCTTTCGCCGACCGGGATGGAGCGCCGCGCGATCATATCGCCGTCGTCCAAGCCCTCGCCCATATAGATGAGCGTCACGCCCGTTTCCTCTTCCCCGTCCGCGATTGCCCACCGGACGGGTGCCGCGCCGCGGTATTTCGGAAGCAGGGACGCGTGGATATTGACACAGCCGAGCCGCGGCAAAACCAGTATTTCTTTCGGCAAAATCTTACCATAGGAAGCCGCAACAATCAAGTCGGGCGCTATTTTTGCGAGGGCCGCGAGAAAGTCCGCATTGTCTCTGAGCCGCTCCGGCTCAGAGGTGGGGATGCCCGCGCCCGCCGCGGCTTTCTTGACCGGGGTCGGGAGAATCCTGCCGCCGCGGCCCCGCGCCTTGTCCGGCTGCGTTACGGCCAAAGCGACCTCTTCGCCGCGTTCCGCGAGCGCCAAAAGCGCCGGAACCGCGAACTCCGATGTACCCATGTACACAATCTTCATGCGGTCGCCCCTGTCATTCGTCCTCCGCGGTGCGCTCTTCGATCTCCGTCGCCGTATCGATGAACAGAATGCCGTTCAAATGGTCGATCTCATGGCAGAGCGCCTTGGCGAGCAGCCCTTCGCCCTCGACCTCAAATACCGCGCCGTTTTCGTCAAGCGCCCTGACGCGGACACGCGCGGGCCGTTCCACTGTCCCCGTGATACCGGGCAGGGAAAGACAACCCTCTTTTTCCGCCGCGATTTCCTCCGAGGCCCATACGATCTCGGGATTGATCAGCGTATATTTCAGCGGAATCGGCTCCGCGGGCGCGGGTGCGCTGCCGGTATCCGCGTTCGCATTCGCGGCATCGCCCGCGCCCGCATCGCCCGCGCCCGCGCCGTCCTCTCCCTCGCCGTCCTCATCGGCCGGCGCCGTAGCGTCGATCACGACGACGCGCCGCAAAACGCCCACCTGCGGCGCCGCGAGCCCGACCCCGTTCGCCTCATACATC
>JAITNA010000232.1 GCA_031290715.1 Eubacteriales Family XIII. Incertae Sedis bacterium
AAACGCTGATTAATCCGAGGCGCATGCCTTTGCCGCGTATATTGCCGCACTTCTTCGGCAAAAAGCCTCACAATACCACCAGTATTGTTGCGTTTTTTGCCTGTGAATTGCGACAATATTCACGGCAAATCCGCACACCTGAATTAATCAGTGTTTCCTTAAAGGAATCGTACTGTATTATACCCGAGAATCCGCAAAAACAAAATAGGGGGCTGCGCAGACTGTGCGCAAGCCCCCCAAAACACGCCAACGGCCGGTCTATTCCTCCGCGAGCGATTCGATCAGCGACTCGGCCAATTCATCGAGTTCGCGGTCGGAGCTTTCGTTGACGGACGAGTTGATCGTGACGCGTCCGGACAACACCGTCATCTCCTTGAGTTCATTATTCAAAAACTCCTCGATGAGGTCGCCGGACTTCGGCGCCCACGAACCGTTCTCGACGACGGCGAAGGTCCTCTTTTGCAGATTGAGCGCCTTCATGTCGATGAGATAGTTGTGGATCAGCGGGTAGATGCCGAGGTTGTAGGTGACGGACGCGAGCACGACATGGCTGTACTTGAACGTGTCGGAAATCAGGTACGACACATGCGTATTGCTCACATCATAGACCGTGTAATTGTTCATGCCGCGTTCCGACAATTTCTGCGCAAGCCCCATCGCGGCCGCTTCCGTGTTGCCGTACATCGAAGCGTAGATGATGAGCACACCTTTTTCCTCCGGCTCGTAACGGCTCCATTTGTCGTATTTCCCGATGAAGTAGAGCAGATCGTCCCGCCAGACGGGTCCGTGCAGCGGGCAGACGATCTTGATTTTGTCGAGCACGGTGGAAGCTTTGCCCAAAAGCAGCTGAATATGCGGGCCGTACTTGCCGACGATGTTCGTCAGATAGCGGCGCGCGTCATCGAGCCAGTCCTTGTCAAAATCGACTTCGTCCGCAAAGAGCTTGCCGTTCAGCGCCCCGAACGAACCAAAGGCGTCCGCGGAGAACAGCACGCCGTTTGTGAGGTCGAGGGTGACCATCGCTTCCGGCCAATGGACCATGGGCGCGGCCACAAAGGTCACGGTATGATCGCCGAAGCTGAAAGTATCGCCCTCCGCCACCTCGTAGGTCCGCCCCTCGCCGTCGATGTGGAAGCCGAACTGGTGCATGAGCATGAATGCTTTCTCATTGCTGATCACGACGGTTTCCGGATGCCGCACGAGGATTTCGTCGATCGAACTCGCGTGATCCGGCTCAAGGTGGTTGATCACGAGATAGTCGAGCGGCCGGCCGCCCAGTACATACTCGACGTTTTCAAGAAACTGCCGCGCGCCGGCCCAATCCACCGTGTCAAAGAGCACGGTCTTTTTGTCGAGCAGCAAATAGGAATTGTACGAAACCCCGCGCGGGATCGGATGAATGTTTTCAAACAGGTGCAGCCTGTGTTCGTTGGCGCCGACCCACCAGAGGTTGTCGGTCACGAGTCTTACATTGTGCATGGTTGTCCTCCTTTATCTATGTTCTCTATGTCCGAACGAATGTGCCGAAGCCCATCGTTACGCTTCAATGAATTGATCCTTGTCGTCGCCGCAAACCGGGCAAATCCACTCTTCGGGGATTTGGTCGAAAGGCGTCCCCGGACGGATGCCGCCCTCTTCATCGCCGAGCTCCTTGTCGTACTCGTAGCCGCAGCCGCTGCAGAGGTATTTCTTGTACGTCGGCGGCAATTTCTTCGGGGTACGTTTTTTCATGCGGACCATCGGCGGTGCCGGTTTCTTCTCCTCCGTGCCGAGCGCTTTCGTCAGCAGCGGCAGAATCTCGAAGAGGTCGCCTACGATGCCATAGTCCGCGTTCTTGAAGATGGGCGCGTTCGGATTGTTGTTGATCGCGACGATGGTGTTCGCTTCCTTGATCCCTTTCAAATGCTGGCCCGCGCCCGAAATGCCGACAGCGATGTAGAGGTTGCCCTTGAACTTCTGCCCCGACATCCCGACATAGCGGTTCAGCGGCAGATATCTCAAGGTTTCGGCGACGGGGCGGGAAGAGCCGAGCGCGGCGCCGGCCGCTTTCGCGAAATCGACCGCGATCGTCATATTGTCCTTGGCGCCGATCCCCTTTCCGATACTGACGACGCGTTCCGCGTCAATGATGGGCGTGTCGACCGGAATGCCGATCGAGAAATCAAAGCCGTCGCCCGCAAGCGCCGCCGCAAGCGCGCCGACCTTTTCTTTCGCGCTGCCTTCCGCGAAAATCTGCTTCTTGCGGTCGCCCGTAATGGCGTTCGGCGCTTTCTTTTTGGCGCCCGCGCTTTCTTTCGGCGCTTTTCCGAGGATGTGGGAAGCGATAACAACACGCTGTATCTCGTTCGTCCCTTCGTAGATCGTCGTAATCTTGGCGTCGCGGTAAGCCCGTTCGACGTCCATACCCTTCAGATAGCCCGTGCCGCCGAAAATTTGAACCGCGTCGTTCACGACCTCGAGCGCAATATCCGAAGCGTACTGCTTGGCCATCGCGGATTCAAGCCCGTAGGGTTCGTGCGCTTCTTTCAACGCCGCCGAACTGTAGATGAGCAGCCGCGCGGCCCGGAGTTTGGTCGCCATGTCCGCCAGTTTGAACGATATCGCCTGCTGAAACCCGATGGGCTTCCCGAACTGTTCGCGTTCCCGCGCGTACTCGAGCGCGTTTTCGTAGGCGCCCTGCGCGATACCGAGCGCTTGCGACGCAATGCCGATACGCCCGCCGTCGAGCGTCGCCATCGCAATGCGGAAGCCCTCGCCTTCCTTGCCGAGCAGGTTTTCCTTGGGAACCTTGACATTCGTGAAAATGAGCTCCGCCGTCGAGGACGACCGAATGCCCATCTTGTCGTAATGATCGCCGAACGTGAAGCCTTTCCATCCTTTTTCGACGATGAACGCGCTGATACCTTTCGTGCCGATATCCGGCGTCGTCACCGCAAAAACCACATACGTTTCGGCCTTGTCCGCGTTTGTAATAAAGATCTTGCCGCCGTTCATTACATAATGGTCGCCCGCGTAGACCGCCGTCGTTTCCGTACCGCTCGCGTCGCTGCCCGCGTTGGGCTCCGTCAGTCCGAACGCGCCCAACTTCTCGCCTTTCGCAAGCGGCGTGAGGTATTTCTTCTTCTGCTCCTCCGTGCCGTACGCAAAGATCGGCCACGCCCCGAGCGAGGCGTGCGCCGAAAGAATCACGCCCGTCCCGCCGTCGACGCGCGACAGCTCTTCCACGGCAATCGCGTAGCTGATCTGGTCAAGACCCGCCCCGCCGTACTCTTTCGGAAACGGAATGCCGAGCAGCCCCATCCCGCCGAGCTGCTTCACGGCTTCCGCCGGAAACCCGTTCTCCTGATCAAGCATGAACGCGATTGGTTTGACCTCCGCTTCCGCGAATTTGCGAACCTGCGACCGCAGCGCCTCATGCTCGTCCGTTGTTTTAAAATACATCGATACGCCTCCTCTCTGCTTTGAAAATAAAATATATTTGATAACGTCCCCTTGCCTGATTCAATGGCCGCCGCTCCGGTCCGATGGCCGCCGACCCGCTCCGGTGATCCTCATTCCGTGAGCAATTCCAACAGGTTCACCGCTTTCAACTCGTCGTCGATCGCCGTCTGAAGTTTGGACAATCTCTTGTTGACCTTGCAGGAATCACCCTCCTGCTTGTGCGCTTCGCAGATGTAGTCGGGCGCCACGCAAGGGCTCACATCCGTGGGATTTTCCATCGCCGTCGTGAGGTCGTAGAGCGTCTTGTCCCCAAATTTTTCCGAGATGATATAGCCGCCGTCCTTGCCACGGTATATCCGCACATAGCCCGCAAGCGACAGCTTCTTGAGGATTTTGTACCCGAATTGCTGAGGGACCGCTTCCTCGCCGCAAATCATCGCCAATGTCTTTTTCCGCCCGTCCGCAAGCGCCCGGAGCGCCCGGATCGCATAGTCCGTTTCCCTCGTAATCAGCAATGCCATCTCCTCTCTTGCCTTCCCCGCACACGCGCCGAACCGCGTTTTTCGCCCGCGCATTTCTCCCGCCGCGCAATTATATTTCCACAATAATATACTGGATAAAGTTTGTCAAGATAAAAATTTCGCATTTCCGGCTTTTTTTTGTATAATAATAATAAAGCGAGCCCTCACACAAACCCGAAGAAGGAGTACATTATTAAGATGAAAAGAATCGGCGTACTGACAAGCGGCGGCGACGCGCCCGGCATGAACGCGTGCGTCCGGGCGGTCGTTCGGACCGCAGCCTATCACAACATGGAAATCTTCGGCATCGAACGGGGCTACGACGGCCTTATCGCGGGGGACATCGAAGAGCTCGGCCCGCGCGACGTCAGCGACATCGTCCAGCGCGGCGGCACCGTCCTGAAAACGGCCCGAAGCTCGGCTTTTTTGACCGAAGAAGGCTTTGCGCGCGCGCTCAGCATGTTGCACAGCTTCAAGCTCGAAGGCCTCATTGTCATCGGCGGCAACGGCTCTCTGCAGGGCGCCGTCGATCTGAAAAAAGCGGGTTTCCCCGTCGTCGGACTGCCCGGCACCATCGACAACGACCTGCCTTTCACGGATTTCACCATCGGATTCGATACCGCGGTCAATACGGCGCTTTCCGCCATCAGCAACATACGCGATACCTCCAACGCGCACGAGCGCACGACCATTATTGACGTCATGGGGCGCGAATGCGGGGATATCGCGGTTTACGCGGCGATCACGGGCGGCGCGGAAATCGTCCTGATCCCCGAAATCCCCGTCGATCTCGACGACGTGTGCCGAACGCTCATCGAAAGCCGCAACCGCGGCAAGTCCTCGAGCATTATCGTCAAGGCCGAGGGGGTGGACATCGACTCCGACGCGCTCGACGAGGAAATCACAAAACGGACCGGACTCGACGTGAAGGTCGTCGTCCTCGGCTACATTCAGCGCGGCGG
>JAITNA010000020.1 GCA_031290715.1 Eubacteriales Family XIII. Incertae Sedis bacterium
GTCGTTGGTTCGAGTCCAACAGGGGGAGCCAAACCGTTCAAATCCGAACCCGCCGCCTCATCGGCGGCGGGTTCGGATTTGTTGTGTTTTTGACGAATCAGAATTGCGGACGTTGGCGAATCGCGGTATGCTGGCATAAACGATCCGTTCGCACGCGCGGGAAACAAAATGCGTGTTTCCGCGTGAAATCCGGCGCAATGACCTACAACCCGCCGCCGTCGCGTTTGCAAGCGCCGCCGGCGGGATTTTGGCGCTGGCGCGCGAATTTTGCGTCCAAACGGCGAAATGTACCAGAAGCGTAGCCGCGACTTCAGAATATTTTCAAAAAAGGCGAAAAAGGACTTTACAAAGGCGGATAGCGGTGGTATGATAGGCGAAATCGGGGGCGTATCCGCGCGGAAAAATATTTTTTCGCGCAATTTCCGATAAATGTCAAGGCGCGGGTCGAAATGTAACCTTCTTGTAACCGCGGCGTGATATTGTGTACGCATGGCAGGTCAGTTCAGCGCGAGATTCAGGTAGACCGCGTTCTTGTCGTCCTGGGTGACGCCGAGATAGCGCCGCGTGACGGCGAGGGAGCTGTGGTTGTAGATCTCCATGATGATCGCGGGGGAGACGCCGCCTTTCCACGCGAAGTAGCCGAACGTCTTGCGCAGCGAGTGGCAGGAGACGCGCGCCTGGAACGCGAGAGCCTCGGCGGCGGCGCGGATGAGGCGGTACGCCTGAATGCGGCTGATCGCGCGACCTGTGCGGCGATTCTCCAGGAGAAATCCGCCCCGCTTGGCGGCGTGCGCGGCGAGGGTGACGAGGGCGCGGACGGCGTTCTTGTTCAGGGCGACGGTTTTGCCTTTCCCGGTCTTTTTCTCGACGATGGAGACGCACTCGCGGACGCTCTCGCGGTCGAAATCGTAGACATCATCCCACGTCAGGCGGAGCAGGTCGCTGATGCGCAGCGCGGTGTGGACGCCCATGACGACGAGGACGTGGTTGCGCAGCTCCCCGCGCCGCAGGAAATACGCCGCGAGCTCGCGCACCTGATGTTTATTCCGAATCGGTTCCGTAGCAGCCATTTTTAAGTACCCCCATCAATTTATTAAGCCCATGTAACATAGTATCTAATATGTTACATGGGCTTTGTTTCGTTTGCAATCGCAAGGAACAATTCGCTTTTATTTTTCGTTCCTCCGCGCGCGGCTGGGTCTTCCAGCCGCCGTTTTTTCGCCTAAAATCAAGGGCGAATAGGTCGATGTAACATTGTAGATATAATGTTACGTCACGACCCAAAAAACAGGAGGTAAGAGCTATGCAAAAGGTCACGATGATGAAAATGGCGCGGAAAGGGGTCGCCCTGCTGCTGGCGGTCCTGCTCGTGATGTCCGCCGTCGCGTCCGCCGTGACGTCCGTTGCCGCCCATAGGTCTGCCACCGCCGCCGCGTCCGTCGCCCATAGATCTGCCGCCGCCGCGTCCGCCGTTCATAGGTCTGCCACCGCCTTGTCTATCGGCTATTGACCTGTCGCCGCGTCCGCCATCCATAGGCCTGCCGCCGCGTCCGCTATCCATAGGCCTGCCGCCGCCGCGTCCGCCCCTCGCTTGCATACCGAGCAACAAATCGGGAGCGAATCCGGCAAGGATTTTACTGTCGGCTTCCCCGTTTATCATATGGCAAACGGGCGGGTCAACGCCTCTTTGCGTAATACGCTCCGCCCATTTCTTGTCCTGTACGGTAAAATCCGGCAAATCGACAAGCAGCGGTATCATTCCGAGTTCGGTAAGGTACG
The DNA here is from genome assembly GCA_031290715.1 of Eubacteriales Family XIII. Incertae Sedis bacterium. Lineage (GTDB taxonomy): Bacteria > Bacillota > Clostridia > Peptostreptococcales > Anaerovoracaceae > JAITNA01. The sequence goes on from JAITNA010000020.1 coordinate 1,780, forward strand.
CGGCAATAGGCAGACCCGTTTCACCCCTCATACCCGTTAAGATGAACGTTTTTTCGCCGAATCTTTCGCGCATGCCCTCTTGCAGCAGGATTGCTTGTTTGCCGTCAAATTCGCCTTGCAGCTCAACACCCAATATTTCGCCGATTTCCGCATACGCGCCGCGCAAATCCTCGGGCGCGTACAACCCGCACATATCGACAAACGGAGTGCCGAATTCCTTTTTCATTCGCTCCGCCATTTGTATGGTTGATGAAGCTGCGACGATATTGAGCGCAGCGTCGGTCGCGGTTTCATATTTGCCGAGCGACGCTCCCTGACCTATGAATCTCAGGCAGAATCCGCGCTTTTCGAGAACCGACGGAAGCTGCGATTGACCATCGCTGCCGCCGAGTATATTTATTACATACGGCCGTTTGGCTTTCGGTTCCATAAAACTCACCATAGCCTCAAAGGACTTCCAACTTCCCGCCGACGCGTCAACACATTTGAAGTTGCCCAGCATGACATAAGCGAGCTTCGCGCCAACGTTCCCCTTTGCCTCGCGGAGTATTGCGCCGACGTCCTCGCCGACGAGTTCCGGGACGCAGGTGACGGCGACGAGAATCGCCCGCGCACCGGCTTTGTCCATCTCTGCAATCGCGGCAATCAAACCATCGCGGCAACCGAAAACCACGTCGTTTGCGTCTAAGACGTAGCTCCGGTGCGACGTACCGCTACCCTCCGGCCTGTGTGCGGCGATGTCTGCGTACGTGCAGCATTCGGGAGTTCCAACGAGCAGCGTCGAAAGCCCGGCGACCTCGCCCGCGAAGCGCGTGGCCGTATGCAGCGGGCAATGGTTTCCGGGTTGGGCGGCGGGAGTCAAAAAACGAATGCCCGTGTTGGATTTTAACTCAGACAGACGCTTGAGGTGAGCAATTTCAGTCATTCGCATCGCCTTTCATCAAAAGCCCGGCAAGCTCGCGGTATTTCGCCGCCATTTCGCCCTCGGGGAACACTTCCGTTACGGTTTTGCCAAGCGCTTCAGCCTGCTGAACAACAGAATCACGCGGCAGACGGTATAAAATCGACGTTTCCATCTCCCTTGCCGCCGTCCCGACAAGCTCGTCCTCGTTTTCTATGCTTTTCGCGTTTAGTATCAGCCCTTTCAGCGTAGCATAGCCGCGCACACCGAAGCTCTTGACGGCGTACGCTATATTGCTTGCCGCGTAAAGCGACATCATCTCACCCGAAGTCACGATACACACTTCATCGGCATAGCCTCCGCGAATCGGCATCGCGAACCCGCCGCAGACGACGTCGCCCAAAACGTCGTACATCACGACGTCGGGCTGATATACCTCAAATACGTTAAGCTCCTCAAGTTTTTCAAACGCGGTGATTATTCCGCGTCCGGCACAGCCCACGCCGGGTACCGGCCCGCCCGATTCCACGCATAATACGCCGCCCGAACCGACTGTTACAAGGTCGTCAAGCGTCGCATCGCCGTTCTTTCTCAACAAATCGAGTACCGTAGGTATGTTTACGCCGCCCGTAAGATTGCGCGTAGAATCCGCTTTCGGGTCGCATCCGATTTGAAGAACCGTCAGCCCCGTTGCGGATAGAGCCGCCGATACGTTTGAAACCGTAGTGGATTTGCCGATTCCGCCTTTCCCATAAAACGCTATCTTTTTTATTGTACACGCTCGCTTTCTTACAAATACTGATCTATTTTATAGAGTCCCTGAGGGCACATCTAAAATTCCCGCGCTATGTTTTTGCGGCTTTCTCGCCGACTTCGGGCAGAAGTACGGCGCAGAGCGCCATCAGTACGCATAGCAATGCGCAGACATAGAAAAGGATCCGGTAGTTGCTCCCGATAATGGGTACCAAAACAAACGTGGGGAGCAGGAAGCAGCCGATGTCATATTGTATTAATGCGGTAATTCCGTTGGCGCTGCCCAAATACTCTGTGCCTATCTCGGGGAAGCGAGGCAACATCGCCATGAAGAAGGGCGCGCCCACACAGCTGAACAGTCCCGCAAGGGAAATCATGACCATGAGAGAGGAACCGTCAAATCTCCAAATCAGCAAGAAAAGCGCCGCCGCAATAATGTTCATCCAGATCAACATCGGGCGCATTTTGCCGATACGCATCTGGATAAAAGGTATGAAGACCGAGCCAAGCAGCGAAAACAGGTTGAGTAAAGACGAATAAAGGCCGGCTTGCGGCCCTATCATGCCCTTGCCTTGTATAAAGGCGACCGGCATCGTGCTGGAAACAGTATATATCAAACACATAAAGAGCATGACCCCGATAGCGGCCAACCAGAAATTTTTGACTCTGACCACATGTTTCACATACTTCAGCAATGGCTGACCGGGAAATGCGGGGGCATTTTTGGGGGCGTTGCGGCCGAATATCAGCCATCCGAACGCGCTGATCAGTATAATGGAGCCGGATACCGACAGCGCCTGCACATAACCGCTATAAACAAAAGAAGTGGATTGCGCCACGAAAATGCCCAGCGCCGCGCCGGCGCAGTAAACGCCGAATGCGACGTTCATCTCCTTGCGGGGGAACCATGCGCCGATAATCTTGCCGGATATCGCCGTACCCCCGCCCAAAAAAGCGCCGACTAACATGCTCAGCACGAAGAATAAAATGAAATCATGCGTAAATAATCTCATCAACGCGCCAAAGGCCGAAACGAAAGCCAGTACCACAATGATCTTTCTGGAGCCATAGCGGTCAGCAAGCGCCCCGCCAAATATACCGAAGATCCCGGCTGTGATCGTATAGGAGAGGATCACGGCGGAATACTGCGTCGTGCTCAGCGCAAAATCCTGCATGAACGGACCGGAGAAAACCGTCAGCTGGAATTGTGTGTAATTCACACTGATACTCGAAAGGCAGACCAACGAGAGCATCAAAAATCGATAGGGTGACTTTTTAAAAACGTAGTTTTCAGACATAAGAATGATTGACTCCTAATATTAAACCGGCAGGTTGTACAAGCGAATAGCGTTGCCGCTCGTGACCAACTTGCGCTCTTCGTCTGTGATATCCAGCGTCTCCATGAATTTCACGCCCTGTGACATCCATCCATAGAAGACAGGGAAAGACGTACCCAGCAAAATGTGGTCTGCGCCGCAGACTTTGATCGCGCATTCCATCTGCGCTTTGCCCAATGAATGCGGATGCGTCGAGTCGAAATAGAGATTATTCTTCAGGTAGCCTTCGATGCGGTCGCCGTCAGCGCTGCTCAAGCGGGTGAGCGCTTCTTTTTTGTTGCTCTTTGGCGGTATCAGCTGGTTGTACTGAGCGTACCAATTCCCACCCATCATCGTGTGGATGAATTTCAAATCGGGGAATTCTTCGAATAGCCCGCTGAAGAGTTCTCTGCCCACGGCAATTCCCTGATCCAATATACGTCCGTACTCACGACGCAGATTCGTGTATTCGTATATATATCCCCAATCGACGGGAAGCGGCGTATGGTGTACGTTTACAGGCACTTTAAGCTCGTTTAGCACTTTGAAATATGGTTTGAAAGCTTCGTCGTCAAGATAGAGTTTTCCGTAATGACATGACATTTGCACGGCAACCATTCCCAGATCTTTGATACAGCGTTCAAGCTCATAGATATTGTCTTTGCCTCCCCAAGGCGGCAGCACGGCGTTGGCAAAGAGACGGCCGTTCGAGCGTTTAACGATGTCGGCGGCTTGATCGTTGACGATTTTGCAGGTTTCCAAACGCAGCCATTCCTCCCAAACAGGGACGCGCATAATTGCGATATCCACTCCGGCGTCGTCCATTGCCTGAAGCTTAGCATCCAAGGAATAGTCCCCCTCAACATAGTTCAGATTCTGATAGCCTTTGGGCTTTTCCAATTTGAGCTGGCGTTTGCCGTTCTCAGGTATGGTAGACAACGACGCCAATTCGCCGAAGGAGCGAGGCACCGTCGTCAAAAAACCTTTCATGATCTCCTCGTTGTCAAATAAATCTTCCGGCAGATGGTGAATATTGTTATCGATAATCATATTTTCGTACCTCTTTCTTTTCCTCTGTGATTCCTTACTGCATTATCTTGATCGTTGATCTCCGAAAGCCGGTCGCACGCGACGAAATAACCTTCCCCGACTTCCGCAAGCTGCTGATTCTCCTTGCATCTCCTATCGGCATGGGGGCAGCGCGAGCGGAAACGGCAGCCGGGCCCCGGATTGATGGGCGAGGTCAGCTCGCCCTTGAGGACGACGCGCCGGCCGGGGTTGTGGATGTCGATAGAAGGTACCGCGCTGAGCAGGGCTTTCGTATAGGGGTGCAGCGGCCGGTTGAACAGCGCCTCCGCCGAACCCATCTCCACCATCTGCCCCAGATACATGACGCCGATGGCATCCGAGATATGGCGCACGACGGACAGATCGTGGGTGATGAACATAAGGGTCAGCCCGTCGGAGGCTTGAATATCCATCAGCAGATTCAAAATCTGCGCCTGAATGGAAACATCCAGCGCCGAGACGGGTTCGTCGCAGACAATAAAGTCGGGATCCAGCGCCAACGCCCGCGCTATGCCCACGCGCTGGCGGCGTCCGCCATCCAACTCATGGGGGTAAGATCTTCTAAGGCGTTCTTCAACGCCGGTGCGATCCATGAGTTTTGCCACCGCTTCATCCAGCTGCGCTTTCGGATAACGGCCGGACAGCCACAAAGGCTCTTGGACGATCTCCTCTATGGTCATACGCGGATTCAAAGAGGCATACGGATCCTGAAATATCATCTGCACCCTTTCACGAAACTTTTTCAGATCGCGGCGTTTGAGCCGGGTCACGTCTTCGCCCCGAAAAAACATCTCTCCGTCGGTAGACTCCTCCAGATGAATGATGGTGCGGCCGAGCGTGGATTTGCCGCAGCCCGATTCCCCCACTATGCCGATGGTCGTACCCTGTTCCACCTTGAAAGACACGCCGTCAACAGCGTGAAGCACACCGCCGGGTACGTCAAAATGCTTTTTTAAATTCTTGACCTCGATGACAGCAGACATTTTCTATACCTCCGGGCAGAGACAACGGCAAAAGTGTCCGGGGGACAACTCCCGGTTGGGAACCTCCCCGGCCGCGCAGCCGTCGGCCGCGCGGGGGCAACGCGGATAAAAACTGCATCCCGCCGCGTGTACGCGGGGATCGGGAAGCGAACCCCCGATCGGATGAAGCCGCGCTTCGCCCACCGCAAAGCCGGGCAAAGAATGAAACAGCCCGACGGTATACGGGTGCGACGGGCGGTCAAAGACATCCTCCAGACTGCCGTATTCCACGATTTGCCCGGCGTAGATCACTGCCACAGTGTCGCAGTTTTCCGCCACAATGCCCAGATCGTGTGTGATCAGGATCATTGACGAATTGAATTTTTGCTTGAAATGGCGTATGATCTCCAACACCTGCGCTTGAATGGTAACGTCTAACGCCGTGGTCGGTTCGTCCGCCAATAGCAACTCGGGCCTGAAAACCAACGCCATGGCTATTATCACGCGCTGCTTCATGCCGCCTGACAGCTGATACGGATAGTCGTTGAAGCGATCCGCCATGATGCCGACCCGATTCAGCATATCCATGGCTCTGTGTTTGACCTCATGTGGGCTGTCGTCGCTGTGAAGGCGGACAATTTCCGCGATCTGGTCGCCGATCTTCATTGTCGGATTCAGCGCCGTCATGGGATCTTGGAATATCATGGATATTCTGCGGCCGCGGATATCCAGCATCTTATCCTCCGGCTTCTTCAATATGTCCTCGCCGTCCAAAAAAATCTCGCCGCCCTTGATGCCGGCCGGAGGCGTCGGAAGAACGCGCAGGATCGCTTTTGCGACAGTGGTTTTCCCCGCGCCGGTCTCGCCGACCAAGCCCAGCGATTTGCCTCTCTCCAGATCAAGGGAGAGGCCGTTGACCGCGTATATCACATCCCCCCCGGAAGTGTACTCCACATTCAGGTTTCTGATGGAGAGAAACTTATCCGTGTTGCCCATATGTTATCCCTCCCCTGCTATTTCTTCAGCTTCGGGTCAAGCGCGTCACGCAGACCGTCACCGAAAATGTTGATAAAGAAGCTTATCGCGAAAATAAAGAGTCCGGGAAATATCACTAAGTGCGGACTGCTGCGGATGAAATCGCGGCCGGCGGACAGCATGGCGCCCCACTCCGGCGTGGGCGGCTGCACGCCCAGCCCGATGACGCTCAGGCCCGCCGAGAACTGGATCATGTTTGCGATCCTCATCGTGAAGTCTAACAGCATCGGCGACATGGCATTCGGCAGGATGTGTTTTACAATGATTCGGAACGTGCTGCAGTTGACGGTCCTCGCGGCGTCTAAATATTCCGAACTGCGGACGGACATGACCTGCGCGCGCGTCATGCGGATGCCGTGTGAACAGCCCCCTATGGCAAGCGCCCATATGGTGACCCAATAGCCGTTACCCAACATCAGGGAGACGACGATTGCGATCATCACGCCCGGAATGGCCTGAATGATGTCACACATCCGCATGATTGCATTGTCAGCCCATCTCCCGAAAAAACCCGCGATCGCGCCTATGACGATGCCGAGAAACACAGCCAAGAACGAGCTGCTGATACCGAGTACAAGGGAATACCGACTGCCGTAGAGCAGGCGGCTCAGGTAATCGCGCCCCAGCGTGTCTGTGCCAAGCAGGTGCTGCCATGAGGGACCCACGTTCATGTTTAAAGTGTCCATCGTTTCATAGCTGTACGGCGTGATATAGGGCGCCACGATGGCGACAAAGACTAACACAACGATGCCGACCAGACCCAACATGGCCATTTTGTCTTTCGAGAGGCGTTTAAGTGTCTGTTTCCACATGCCCTCTTTCTTTTGTCTCATCGCAGGTACTGCGGCGGCGACCGGAAACCCGGCTTTGCGATCGGTTACCATGAGTCTTTCTCCTCTCCGCCGTTTGCGCGGCTGCGCTCCTCGTCCGGAACGGGAGCCGCGTCATGATGCTGTTCTTTCCCGCCGAAGCTGCGGCGACGGCCTCTGCCGTGTCCATGTCCATGTCCGCGTCCATGTCCGCGTCCATGTCCTTTCCTTTTGGTGGAGTCGGCATACTGGGCTTTGATCTGCGGATCGGCGAACCCATACGCCAAATCGACAATAAGCATCAGCAGGGCGGTGAAAGCCGCCAGAACGACCACGCTGCCCCGTATCGCGGGATAGTCCCGCATACCGATGGAGTCTGTCATGTAAAGGCCGACGCCGGGGAAGGAAAATATTTTCTCCAAGACAACCGTTCCGCCCACGCAACGGGTAAAAAGGCTGCCGCTGATCGTGATAATAGGAATGAGCGCATTTGGCAGCATATGCTTGTAAATGACTAATTGTTCTTTCATGCCCTTTGCGCGGGCCGTGGTGATATAGTCGGCACGGACAACCTCCAACACGCTGGCGCGGCTTTGCCGCGCCAGATTAGCGATGCCGGCCACCGCGCCGGATATGACCGGCAGGATATAACATTGCCAAGATTCGATGCCGAAAGAGGGCAGCCAACCCAAGTTCAACGAGAAAGCAATAATCAACAGCAACGCCAGCCAGAATTCGGGTACGGAAATAAAGACCATGCTCATGACCATCAGGCTTCGGTCCTGCCATCCACCGCGATGTATCGCGGCGCCGATCCCGACGGGGATGCCTACGACGACAGTCACCACAATCATCAGAAATCCGAGCAGAAAAGTCCTCGGCAGACGTTCAAGCAGACTGCTCATGACGGAGGTGCCGCGCGCCCATGAATTGCCCAAATCAAACTTTACAAATGCGTTGTACATGAAGCGGCCGAGCTGGATCAAATAAGGCTGATCCAGACCCAGTTCCGCTCTCTTTGCCGCAATATCCGCCGGCGTCGCGTCCGCACTCGACATCACTTGCGCCGGGTCGCCGGGCACGAAGTACATTACCGTAAAAATGAGGAACGCCGCGCCCACGATCACAAACACCATCAGCAGGATTCTCTGCAATATGTATTTTAACATTTATAATCCCATCCCACGCTACTGCCTCTTAATTTTTGAAAAAATCTCATTCGGCCTCTTCGTATACGCAACCGCCGGGCATTATGCTATGTCTGGAAGACAAGGTTACGCCGGTAACCCAGTCGGGGACTACAAAGTAGGAATCAAAATTGACCAATCCCATAACGTAGGCGTTATCTATGAATTGCCTGTGCAGCGCCTCAACACTTTCCGGTGTGAACGTATCCACACTATAAGCGGTAACTATGAGTTCCTGCAGTTTGTCATCAAAAATGAAGTTCTCGGAACCACCCCAAAGATAGCGGATTGCCGAAAAGGTGCTGTGCGAGGCCTGGACAAAATAACCGGCGGCGGCGTTCGTGTTTTTCAGCATGATATCCCACTGACCCGGATCCTGAACATACTCATTGAATACGGTACCCTCGTAAGATAGCACCTCGGTGTTGATGCCGATTTGCAGCAGGAAGTTTTGAACCAATTGCGCGGTGTTGGTGCTTTTCGCGTCAGCCCCGCAAATAAGCTTCAGCGTCCGGCCGTCGTACTTAGACGCTTCGAGATATTCCTTGGCTTTTTCCGGATTGTAGTGATAATAATTGTCCTCTGTTTCCCATGCCTTGTTGTAGTCTACAACCCAATCGGGCGTGTGTTCGAACAGAACGGTGCCTTTGCCGCCGTACACACCGTCGAGAATGGCTTGACTGCTGATGGCATAGAAAATAGCCAGACGCAGATTCAGGTCATTGCCGAGGCTGGAGTCGTCGCAGTTGGGGAAAAGCGTCATGGAGAGGAGGTCAGGAGATCCTCCTACCTGGTAACCGTCCTTACCTTCAAAATTCACCAAGTCATCTGCGCTTATTGAGCCGCACATATCGATTGTGCCTTGTTCAAGAGCTATGGTTCGCTGGACGCTTTCGGTGATGACGTACCAGTTGATCGTATTGACGTTCGCCATGTCGCGGGGGTATAT